>JALQST010000465.1 GCA_023264315.1 Nodosilinea sp. BSH.14 | reverse complement strand
ATGTACCGCCCACACAGTCGTAGGGTGGGCACCGCCCACACAGTAGCCGTCGTCGTATGTACCGCCCACACAGTTGTAGGGTGGGCACCGCCCACACAGTAGCCGTCGTCGTATGTACCGCCCACACAGTTGTAGGGTGGGCACCGCCCACACAGTAGCCGTCGTCGTATGTACCGCCCACACAGTTGTCGTAGGGTATGTATCGCCTACACAGAGAAATGGTGGGCAGTGCCCACCCTACGGGTTGAAGATGGAGCCGGGGCCGATGTAGCGCCAGCGCCAAGGCTCGTAGTTGGGGTCGCCCTCGGGGTAGGAGAGGGCAAAGCCGTAGTTGGCAGCGTTGTCTTGCAGCCAGCGGAAGACGGTGGAGTTTTCAAACTCGTGGCGGGATGTGGGACGACGATCCTCTGGGGATTGCGGGCTCAGGACGACGGCAAACCCGGTGTGGTAGTCCGATGCATTTAGGGCGCGGATCGAGGCTGCTTCAGACCCTTGATCGAGATTACGCTTTTGCTGCTCGATGGACTGAAACCCCGACTCGCACCAGAAAAAGACGCCCTCGGCTTGGGCGGCGGTGGTCATCTCCCAGTAGGGCTGAAAGGCCTGGGTGTGGAGGCGCACCTGGCAGTTATCCCAATCGAACAAACAGTCCAGATACCGTTCATCGGCCTCTAGGTAGCGGGTTTGAATCTCTGGAGGGCGCTGACGGGCATACCACCACCAGTCCAGCCGCGTTTTTGCCATGCCGCCCAAGCCCCAAACCGTTGCCAGGGCAATCAGCACGGCAGAACCTCGAATGCTGTACTTGAAGATGCTGTCCCAGGGCAGAACCTCTTGCTCAACAGTGGTGACGCGGTTGGGGTTGCGCGGGGCCACTACATCCGTGGGCGCACAATCATCGGGCGGGCGGATCTTGGCAACACCCGTGGGCACAGGATCGTCGGGCGTAGCGATATCCAAGGGCCGAGCAAAGGCAGCGCTGCGGCCTGCACCGAGGGCTTGCTCAAATTCCTCTAGGGCCATCGCCGCCGAGGTGGGGCGGTTCGCGGCATGGTGGGCCACCAGTCGATCAATAAACTGAATCAACGCCGGATCATCGGGACGGCGAAGGAGGCGATCTGTCCAGATTAAGTTGCCTGTCCTTGGGTCGGTGGGTAAGGTGTGGGGCGCAACCCTGGTAAGTGCCGCCACCGCTACCATGCCCAGGCTATACAAATCGCTGGCGAAACAAGGTTTTCCTCGCTGCTGCTCTGGGGCCATATACCCCGGCGTTCCCACCAAGGTGGGGGTACGAATTTGTCCAAAGCGGGTACGGGTACTGGTGCTAAGCTCCTTCACCGAGCCAAAGTCAATCAGGTAAATTTCCCGGTTTTCGGTGCGACGGATCAGGTTTTTGGGGCTAATGTCGCGGTGAATTACCTTGTGGTTGTGGACAAAGCTCAGGATAGTGAGCACCTGGCGCAACAGATCCCGCACTTGGGAATCGCGCAGGGTTTGGCCGGGGCTAATTTCAATGCTCAAGTCTTGCCCTTCAATGTACTCCTGCACCAGATAGAAGTAGTCCCCGTCAGAATTTCCTTCAGAAAAGGAGGCAATCAGTCGTGGAATGTGGGAATGTTGGCCCAACCGATCCAGCACCTTCGCTTCCCGCGCAAAGAGTTCCTGTATTTTCGGGAACGGTGGCTGGTGGAGTTGCTTCACCACGCAGTAAGGCACGCTGGGAAGATCGTGATTGCGGGCCAGGTAGGTGCGGCAATACTTGCCCTGCGGCCCCAGGGGCTCCAACAACTCGTAGCTTCTAATGCGCTTCATAGGCCAAGATCTAGATTGTCCCTATTTTAGAACTGGGCCTGATGGGGCGGATCCGTTGCACTCCTTTGAATTCTATGACACCTAAGATATCCTCCGCTGCGGATTCACGGCCCAGCCCCAACCCCGGATCAACCGACTCACCGTGGCAGTCCGCGTCACAAATCACCCCCATCCCCGCCAAGCGATAGGAATTGTTACT
>JALQST010000464.1 GCA_023264315.1 Nodosilinea sp. BSH.14 | reverse complement strand
TTCATCGTTTCGTTTCCTTATTTCGTTTCCTCCCCTTTCGTATCTTTGCGCCACACCACTCGATGCCCCCGCAGTTCAGCCCCATGGTCTAGCAGGCATTTTTCCCAGCCGTGACGGTCAAAAATGGCCTTCACGTCGTCCAGCAAGCCCCACTTTTGTTCCTGTTGGCTGAGCTTGGCGAACTTGGCGTAGTTCGGATAATCGGGGGCGAGGGTCTGATCTTTTTGGTGCAGCAGGGGCGGGTTGTCTTGGTCGTAGTCGCGGTAGCGAACGTGGAGATCGCGGAGGGAAATGACCATGCTGGTTTTGAGGGCTGGGTGAGGGTCTTTGTCGAAGGTGGGAAACTCCAGATAGGTGATCTGGGGCTTTTGGACGTGGAACTTCACCACCGTGGCTTCTTCCGGTCGGCCCAGGGTGCGGGAAGCACAGCCTTCGTATAGGCGCAGCAGGGGATCCAGTTGATCTAAAGCTGACCCATGCACCCACAGGGAATTGGGCCGCTGTTGACCTATGGGGCTCTGCCGACAGCGCTCTTCAATCAACGCCATCCGCCCCAGGCTCATCAGCATCAGGTCGGCGGCGGTGCAGGCTTGTTGGTAGTTGCCAAAGAGGGCTTTGATATCGGCCTGTACCGTGGGCGAGAGGTCTTTGAATTTGGGACGTTTTCCAAAGTGGCTGAGGGCGAGATAGACCAACAAATCGTTGCGGCGTTTGTCGCTGATGGCATCCCATTCCCCGGCATCGGTGGCCTGGAGGACGACGGTGAAGGCCCGCTTGATACTGCCAAAGGTGTCTTGGAGGGGGGCCAGGGTTTCCGCGCCCAGTTCTTCTACCGTGGGCAGGCGACCACGCTCGGTGTAGAAGTCCATTAGCGGCTGGAGGCGATCTCGGTATTCCTCAAACTTGCTCACTTTCAGCCGAATGCGGGGAGCCGTGGCGCGAGAACGGAACCGAGCGGCCCGGAAGGTCTCGGCCTGGGCCTCATCGCGAAAGACAAAGTAGATGCCCAAGGCCACAGGGATGGCATCAACCCCTAACACCTGGTCGATGTAGGCTTTCAGTTCCTCCTGCTCGTAGTATTTCTGGAAGGTGTTGCGGCTGGTGATGATGCCATCGCCGTAGGCAATTACTCCACGGGTGCGGTCGTCGATGAGCACCTGAGCCGCCACGATCATCACTTTTTGAGCCAGCCCCCAGGCGTTAATGAGTGCTTCTCGTCGCTCGGCGGTGTCTTCAATGACGTTGATGACGTAGCCCAGGTTGACCACATCGGCGGCACGGTGGGGAATCTCGGGGCGAAAGTGGGGATCCCAGCCCGCACTGCTTAAGCCTAGGCGGTGGATATAGTCGATGTCGGCCCCGTGGCCACAGCCGTAGTCGAAGTAGGTGGTGTCGGGCGGAAAAAGTCCGGCCTCGACGGCAAGGCGAACAGGCTTGGAGGCGGTGATGCGGGAGATGGCCGCTTTGTGGCGTTGAATGTTGGGCTTGGCTTTTTGCGCCGCCTGGATGGGGCAGGCTAGGGCGTGGTTATGGATTTCGATGCCCTGCTGAGCAAGGCGGCGTTCCCAATTCAACTGGGTGCCGATTTCGCGGGAGTTGTCCAATAAGCCCATCGCCACTTGCTGCTGGGTGAGGTGGGCGAAGGTGGCGTAGTGGGGATAGTTGGGCGTTACAAAGGTTTCTTTGCGGTGGAGCAGGGGCGGGTTGGGGGCATCGCTATAGTCGCGGGTTTCGATGCGGCCTGTGGCTAAGTCCACAATAGTGCTGGCCCGCAGTAGGGGGTGGGGTTCGGTGTCAAAGTCGGGATAGGCGAGGTAGGACATTCGGGGCTGGTCGAAGTGGAACTTGACCAGGGTAAAGGGATGATCCGCCGCCAACCGCTGACGGGCCTGCTGTTCTTGGCTCTGGAGGATCTCCTCTAGGCAGGGTAGAGCCGAGTGGTGAATTTGACACTCCCACGGCTAAAGCCAGTGGGATTCTTGGTTCAGCGACCTGACTTAACTGAGCAGGATT
>JALQST010000463.1 GCA_023264315.1 Nodosilinea sp. BSH.14 | reverse complement strand
TCCAGCTTGAGGTGATGGCAAATCAACTGCTGAGTGGCGCGGATGTTGCGCTGGGTTAAGGCCCGATACCCCGCCGCCGTCTGTACCTGAAATTCGAGGGTGGCCCCCTGCTGACGGTGGCGGCTGCGGATCACCCGATAGCCATGATCCCCCTGCTGAAACACGAAGACCACCTGGGCTTCCATCGCCCCTTGGTGGATCACATCGTCGTCGGTGGCCACCCGACTCTGGCCCCACAGCACCCAACCGATGGCCTCCAGCAGCGACGACTTGCCCGCCCCATTTGGCCCCGCAATGCAGACTACATGCAGCCCGCTAAAATCCAAGCTAGCCTCACGGTAGCTGAGGAAATTCTTCAGCGTAATCTGCCTGGGAATCATGAATACAAAAGCACCATTCCCCCTAGTGTATAGCAGGGCCGCTTGAACTCAGCCCTAGACCTCAGGATTAAAACTCGATGCTGTCGGGGGTGCGGGGGAAGGGAATCACATCCCGAATGTTGCCCATCCCGGTCATGAACTGCACCAGACGCTCAAAGCCCAGGCCAAATCCGGCGTGGGGCACGGTACCAAAACGGCGCAGATCCAGGTACCACCAGTAATCTCCGATGGGCAAACCCGCCTCCTGAATGCGGCGTTCTAGCACGTCCAGCCGTTCTTCACGCTGGGAGCCGCCGATGATTTCCCCCACCTTGGGAGCCAGCACATCCATGGCCGCAACCGTTTCGCCGCCGTCATTCAGGCGCATGTAAAACGCCTTGATGCCCGTGGGATAGTCGGTGACGATGACGGGCTTTTTGAAAAGTTCTTCAGCTAAATAGCGCTCGTGTTCGGATTGTAGGTCGATGCCCCACTGAACGGGGAACTCGAAGGATTTGTCGGCTTTTTCGAGGAGTTTGACGGCTTCGGTGTAGGCGATGCGCTCAAAGGTGTTGTTGATAATGTTGTCGGCGGTGGCGAGGACAGAATCGTCGATGCGCTGGTTGAAAAATTCCATGTCCTCTGGGCAGGCATTCAACACCGAACTGAAGATGTACTTGAGGAAATCCTCCGCCAAATCCATGTTGCCCACCAGGTCGCAGAAGGCCATTTCCGGCTCCACCATCCAAAATTCGGCCAGGTGGCGGGAGGTGTTGGAGTTTTCTGCTCGGAAGGTGGGTCCAAAGGTGTAGACATCCTTGAAGGCCATGGCCATGATTTCGGCCTCTAGCTGGCCGCTCACCGTCAAATAGGCGGGTTTGCCGAAGAAATCCTGGCTGTAGTCCACCTGGCCCTCAGCGGTTCTGGGGACTTGAGTTAGATCAAGACCCGTGACCGCAAACATTGCCCCCGCCCCTTCGCAATCGCTGGCGGTGATGATGGGGGTGTGCATCCACAGAAAACCGCGCTCCTGGAAAAACTGGTGGATGGCCTGGGCACAGGCATTCCGTACCCGAAACACGGCCCCCAGGGTGTTCGTACGAGCCCGCAGGTGGCCCAAACTCCGCAAAAACTCGAAGGAATGGCGCTTTTTCTGGAGGGGATAGGTCTCGCCATCCGCTATACCAAAGACGGTGAGGGTCTGCCCCTGAAGTTCCACCCGCTGCCCCTTGCCGGGGGATTCCACCAGGTCGCCGCCAATTTCCACGGAGGAACCCGTGGTCAGCGCCTTCACCACCGTATCGTAGTGGGTCATGTCGGTGTTCAGCACCACCTGCAACCCTACCATGGAGGAGCCGTCGTTTACCTCCAAAAAGGTGATGCCCTTGGTTTCCCGCTTGGTGCGTACCCAGCCCTGGACGGTGATGGTTTGGCCCGGTTGGCCGCTGTGTAGAAGGTCTCGAATGCGTGGCATGGTTTGGGGGAGTGGGGAGTGGGGAGTCGGGAGTCGGGAGGATTGCCTATTTATCCTACCAAGATCCGTCGCAGTGCTCCGCCCATAGCCGAAGGCTTGGAGGGTGGTGCAGGCCGCAGGACGTGCGAAGCAGCGGCGCACGACCGGAGGGAGTAATCGGGGAGTCTAAGAAGCAAGCAAGCATTTC
>JALQST010000462.1:281-2020 GCA_023264315.1 Nodosilinea sp. BSH.14 | reverse complement strand
ATCTGAACCGAAATGTCATCGAGCAAATTGAGATCCGTGGTGTGCCAGGTGCGGGGGCCGCTGCACTGGTGGCTAATCAACAGCCCCCAGAGGGTGCCCTGGACGAGGATCGGCACCACCAGGTTGGCCCGCACCTGGTACTGGGTCAGGGTGTCGATGTAGCAGTCGGGGTAGCCCGCTTGGAAAATGTCATCCACCGCCCGCTTTAACCCCTGCGGATAAAGCGCCTGGGACTTGTCTCGAAAACAGGGATCTTCGACGGTGCGGCCCATAATGGGGGGCCATTCCGGGCGGGTGGCCTCCGCCACGATGGTGCCGTCCCAGTCTGAGGTAAAGCGGTAGACCACCGTCCGATCGCACTCTAGAAAGGCCCGCACATCCTGCACAATGACCTGGAGCGTGGCCTCGATCTGCAAGGACGACCGCACCCGGGTGGCAATCTCCCGCACCAAATGCTCGCGGCTGGCCTGGGCCGCTAGTTCCTGGGTACGCTGCTGCACCTGCTGTTCCAACTGCTCGCGACGGCCCTCCAGCAGCGATACCTTTTCCGCCTCCAGGCAGCAAACCTTGGCCTCCAGGGCCTCCACCAAGCGGTAGATCTCCATGGGGTTGAGGGTATCGAGCAGCGTGGTTTGGGTGACGATGCCAACCGCCTGCCCCAACCCATCCACCGCCACCACCCGACTGGCCTGGTGCTGCTGCATTTGGGTGTGCACGTCCCACAAATTATCCTGGGGGCGCACGGTCACGAGGTGGCCCATGATGGTCTGGGCCTGGATTTGGTCAAAGGCCAGCCCTAGGGCATAGAGATGCACAATGTCTTGCTCGGTGATCAGGCCCACTGGAACATTGCCGGTAATCTCGGTGGTGGGATCTGCCGCTGGGGAGGCCACCACCACCGAGCTAATCCGCTGGTGGGCCATGCAGGTAGCAATCTCCTGGGCCGTGGCCTGGGCCGCCACACACACCACCGGGTTCACCATCACCTCCGACACCAGCCGCAACCGCAGCAAATCCACCGGTCGCAACAACTGCTGAAGGCTCTCGTGGGTAATCAACCCCGTCACCCGGCCTGCCCCATCCACCAGAGGCAGATGACGAATCCGGTGCTGGCGGAAGAGGGTAGCCGCCATAAAGACGTCGGTAAACTCGGTTTCTGCGAGGGTAACAACGGGGGCAATCATTACCTCCGCGACAGTTTTGTCGGCCAAGGAAACCCCAGATGCACTGAGCCGTACCAGATCTCGCTCCGTAATAATACCGATCAGGCTCTCCTGGGCCACCAGCAAAATACAGCGTACCTTGGGCACCAGGGCGAGGGGATCGGTACCGAGGGAGCAGCGCTGTCGCGTCTGGGTCATCGCCGCGATTGCCTCCACCAGGGGCATATCCGGGGGCACCATCAATGGGTTGCGCACAATGGCCTGCTCAAGGCTGGCGGGATCGGTGAAAAAGGCAGAAGCCATAGCGGTACAGAACAAAACCCGGTCAAGATGGGTGGAACCGGAGGAATCTAGGGGCCATGGGGCAACGTCAATCGGCCCTACTCCCCAGCGAAATCTAAGCGTGCGGAAAGCGCAGGTTTCTCTCCGCCTACTATAAGACGAAACGCTGTCTAGAAAGACCGAGAAGGTGCTAGACCCCTAAGGTAGATTACTCAGTAAGCTCTACCCCCATTCTTGAAAGCCATCAATGGAATTACGCATAAAACAATAACGGCCAAGACGCAGATTCGTAGG
>JALQST010000462.1:0-271 GCA_023264315.1 Nodosilinea sp. BSH.14 | reverse complement strand
TTCAGCCCCGATTTTCTCCATGGCCACCATAACTAAAGCGCATAGGCGGCATACATCTAGGTCATAGCCCAGGTGGACATCGAAGACCATAATGAAGGCCCAGGGAGGCTAGGCTGCTGTCACAGCCTCATAGCTCTGGCCGCTAGGGTTTGAGCAAGATCGCCATTACTTCCAGCCGCGTCATCCAGCCCTCCCAGGTACATTGAAAAGACAACTCCAAGCTGATTGATCGATTACAGTGCTGCAAGCAAAGCCCACGTCTTTTAAGCGT
>JALQST010000461.1 GCA_023264315.1 Nodosilinea sp. BSH.14 | reverse complement strand
CGAATGAAGGAGATAGTCGCTGGAGCGATCCAGTGAAGCCCCCGCTGTACCGAAGGTCAGCGTCGGGAGAACGTCACAACCCCTGTCAAGCTGATGGGCATGTAAACAGCAATGCTCATTTCGGGTCGCCTCCATTCGCCTTGATCTGGTCGAAAGGTGTTACTCTTCGTTTCCTCGGTTGGACTTCAACCCGCTCAGCCCGAACGGATCGCAAGTAAGCTGGCTACCGCTAGATCATCTTCTCTGAAGCGTCCAACGCCAGGGCTGGCTGACTGACAAAAGATTTTGCGTCGGGCACGAAAACCGTGGCCCTACAGTGTTGCTTCCATGGAGGGGTCAGGTCTCCTGACCCTTTGACAGATATGGGTTCCAGCACGTTTGGTCAGTCAAACAGATGCCGAGGTTACATCGCTTGCCGAAACCCCGCCAGCCTTTGGAAACTGCCGAGGCCGCATTCTTTTTCAAATTCCTGCACGATCCACTCTTGGCGTTTGCCGAGGCGTTTGGCGCTTTTTTGCAGGTACTCCCAATACTCCAGCATTTGCTGAGGGGTGGGGCGGGGGCCAAACAGGGATCCCAAATACCAGGAATCCTTGGGCCAGCGTCCGCAGTGTTCCCAGAAGGAGCGTTCGGCCCAGGTGGGGGCATTACGGCGCAGGTAGGCGCGGCGGCGGTGGCTGTGGAACAGTTCCACCAGGGTGGGTAGGTCGTTGATTTGGTGGGCCTGGGCGGCGGAGTAAATTTCCACCATGTCCTCTAGGTTCAGGGGCCGCTCGGTGATCCACTGGTGGCCGCAGTCGGGGCATTTGGCGATGAAGGCCAGCACCACCCGTCCGCACTGGGGGCAGGGTTTGGTGGGGGCGGGTTTGCCGCCGTCGCTGCTGGCTTGCTGGGTGGGTAGGTGGTAGTCCTTGATGTCTTCGGGAAAGCCCAGCCGTTCCAGGTTTCCGGCCTGGTCGAGGATGATGCCGTAGCCCTTGCCCGTGTGGGGCGAAATCCGCATGACGCGGCCAATTTGTTGCAGGTGCAGGGCGCTAGATTGGGTGGGCCGCAGTAACAGGCCGACTTCTACGCTGGGTTCATCAAAGCCGATGCTGATCACGTTGCAAGAGGTGAGCATCAGGATCTTTTCCTGGCGTAGATCTTGATACATCTGTTGGCGCTTTTTGATCGGGGTGCTCCCTTCCACGGTGGCGGCGGGGATGCCAGCGGCGTTGAAGGCGTTGGCCACATGGCGGGCGTGTTCCAGATCGACGCAAAAAGCAATGGTGCGTTTGCCGGGACAGAGGCGCTGCCATTCGGTGACAATTTTTTCAATCAGTTCCGGGCGGTCGCAGGCGTTTTTTAGGCCTGCCTCGTCGTAGTCACCGCCGACGGTTTTGACGTCCTTGAGATTGGCAACGCTATCGGGGGGCATACTGTAGTACTTCATGGGGGCCAGGTAGCCCATGTGCTGCAAGGTGCTGGGCACCGGGGAGGCCACCAGGGTATCCATCACATCCCCCAGTTGCTCTTTACCGAGGCGTTCGGGGGTGGCGGTCATCACCAGGTGGGTGGCGTTGGGGAAGGTCTTCAACACCGACTTGCCCACCTGGCTAAACAGGGTAATGTGGCCCTCGTCGTAGAACACCACATCGGCGGGCCACTGCTTCCACCAGCGGCGTTTGGCCATGGTTTGAATGCTGGCGATCTGAATCGGGGCGTCGCGGTTTTCCTCCCAGCCCGCCTTGATGAAGCCGCAGTGTAAGCCAAAGGATTTCATCTTGTCGTAGGTTTGACCCACCAAAACGTCGAGGTGAACCAAAAACATCAGTCGCTTGCCCGCTGCCTCGGCATGGGCGCAAATTTGGCCGCTAATCACCGTTTTTCCGGCCCCCGTACCCGCCACAATGGCCACTCGTTTATAGCCCTCATTCAGCTTGCGGTAGAGGTCGTTAATCAGTTCAACCTGGTAGGGACGCAGTTTGGGCGGTATAGCAGACATCACAGGGCAAGGAAAGAGTAAGCAAAGAGATTCTTAGGCAGCGTGGGTTGGGGGG
>JALQST010000460.1 GCA_023264315.1 Nodosilinea sp. BSH.14 | reverse complement strand
TCCATCAACCGCCGCACCCCCAGGCAAGCTGTCCCTATTATGCGGGATTGCCGCTAGAACCGCTCTCAATCCCGCAATTCGTTCAATGGCCTTTAGGACAAATTCCCCGGATCTACGCCCAGTTGCCGCAGACGTTCCGCCCGTTGATCCGCCCGTTAGCGTTCTTGCTCTGCCCGTTGGCGTTCCTGAAAAACCTGTTGCTGGGCTTGCTCCGTCCGTTGGCGTTCTTGCAAAACCTGTTCACTGCCCCACATAGGAGCGGGTGAAGAATATCGTCTACCGGATCGTCAGGCAGGGGAACGTCCGCTGGTAGGGGTGCCCAGGTGATGGGCGGCGGCGGGCTGAGGGGGCGGCGTTGGACGGTGGTCATGGTCAATTCCCACAAATGGCCCCACGAACGACACAGCGGGTGGCCCTAATCCTGACGATCAGTAGAGCACATCTTAACGCCCCAGACGTTGGGGATGCCCTAGATGTCGGGGTTGACGTCTACGGTGGTGTCGGCATAGTCACCGCCCAAGTCGGTACGGCCCTTGGTGAGGCCAGACAGCAGAATTTGGGACAGGGAGGCCACAAAAATCGAGGCCACAATGCCGTCATCAATCCAGCCGATGATGGGAATGAAATCCGGCGAAATATCAATGGGGCTGAGCAAATAGAACAGCGTCCCCGCCACCAAAATCCAGCGATATTTGGGATGGTTGAGGGTGTTTTTGTACCAGCTATAGAAGGCTTGGGCGGGGTTGTTCATGGCATTTAGGGGTGAAAGGGCAAGCTCGAAACCGTGCTCCCATGGTGCCACGATCCTCCCCGGAAGCCTGGGGTAGGATTGCCGCCCTAGGCAGGGGCAACAGCCGAACGTGGCCCCCATTCGGATTATTCTGGGGTTGCACCTGGTTCACCGTGGAGCAGCTATATCAATGAGTATTCAAACGATTGCCACCCAGCCCTACAGCGACCAAAAACCCGGCACCTCCGGGTTGCGGAAGAAGGTGAAGGTTTTTCAGCAGCCGAATTATCTAGAAAATTTTGTTCAATCGATTTTTAACAGCCTAGAGGGCTACCAAAACCAAACCCTGGTGGTGGGGGGCGATGGCCGCTACTACAACCGCCAGGCGGTGCAGGTGATCCTCAAAATGGCGGCGGCGAACGGCTTTGGTCGGGTGCTGGTGGGGCAGGGGGGCATCCTCTCCACCCCAGCGGCCTCCTGCGTCATCCGCAAGAGCAAGGCCTTCGGCGGCATTGTGCTCTCCGCCAGCCACAACCCCGGTGGCCCCGACGAAGACTTCGGTATTAAGTACAATATCGGCAACGGTGGCCCCGCCCCAGAATCCGTCACCGATGCGATTTTCCAAAACAGCCAGACCATCACCGAATACAAAATCCTCGATACCTCCGACATCGACCTAGATCGCGTCGCCAGCCACACCCTCGGCCACACCACCGTAGAGGTCATCGACGCGGTGACGGACTACGGGGCGCTGATGGAAACCCTGTTCGACTTTGGCCAAATCCAGCAGATGCTCTCCAGCGGCAAGTTCCGGTTCTGCATGGATTCCCTCCATGCCGTCACTGGCCCCTACGCCAAGGCGCTGTTTGAGCGGCGACTCAACGCTCCCGCTGGGACGGTGGTGAATGGCATTCCCCTAGAAGACTTTGGCGGTGGCCACCCCGACCCCAACCTGGTCTACGCCCATGACCTGGTGGAGGTGATGTTTGGTAACAACGCGCCCGACTTTGGGGCCGCCTCCGATGGCGATGGCGACCGCAATATGGTGCTGGGCAAAAACTTCTTTGTTACCCCCAGCGACAGCTTGGCTATCCTGGCGGCAAACGCGACCCTGGTTCCGGGCTACCGTCAAGGCATTACCGGGATTGCCCGCTCCATGCCCACCAGCCAAGCGGCGGATCGAGTGGCGGAAAAGCTGGGCATCCCCTGCTACGAAACCCCCACGGGCTGGAAGTTCTTCGGCAACCTGCTGGATGCGGGCAAGGCCACCCTCTGCGGCGAAGAAAGCTTCGGCACCGGGTCAAACCACATCCG
>JALQST010000045.1 GCA_023264315.1 Nodosilinea sp. BSH.14 | reverse complement strand
TTTGTCAAAAGGCTTTTACGGAGATCTGGCTAGTGTATTTTAGATGACTAACAGCTTACTGAGAATTGCTGTCATCGGGCACCTCTCGTTTAAAACCTGAGGACAGGAAGTGAAATCCTGGAACTTGTGTCCTGTCCACGGGTCTTATTGTAACGAACTGTTAACTAGACTCTCATCTATCGGGGGTAGGGAGAACCGTCGCCCCAGGATGGGTTTAGCGCCCTCAACCGGGCAACCAGAGCTTGACCAAAAAGGCCGTGGCATTCACCACCAGCGCCACCGTCGCTGAAATGAGCAGAGCAAAGGCCAACTGCACCACCCAGCGCATTCCCTGTTCGTAGTTGTCTAGGCGCTGATTAAACCGTCCTAGATCATCGGTAAGTTTGTCGATGGCTGATGCATTGCGCTCAATCGCCTCAGCGTTTTGCTCGACGAGGGCTTCTATTCGATCAAGGCGATCATTGCTGGTGGTCATGGCATTTAGAATGACGATATTGGCTGTGGGTGGGGGATAGAATCCTAACAGTGATCGCACTTCGTCGTGTCTGCGGTAGATTTCCCTACATGGGTTGAGTAGTTCCATCAGCGATTACACCTCGTGTAGGTTTTGCCAACGCACTCCGGTATTGGCATCATGCCAATGCCTAGGGCAGAGGTGCGCCTTGGGTGCTGTCTTTCCATAATAGTGGCAAGACCTCTCGCCACTGAGTGACCATGGTTGTTGAGCTTTTGCCCCCGGTTGCTCCCTGGGTACCGGATAAAGCCGCTGACATGGTTTGGACGCTAGCAGTAAACCCAAACGTTAGCACCGGGGCAACCTCAAACCTGCGGGGCAGATGCATTGGAATGTAACGGTAGTGCTGTATTTAGCCTCTGCCCTTAAGGCCCATTTGCGCGGCAAGGGCTGCCTGGTGGTGATGGCCGATGTCAAGGTGGAGGTTTCACAGAGTGAACCTAAGGGAGGTGCGTCTAAATACCTCCCTCCAAGAATGGCTTAGAATGGATCCAGTAAATTGTCATGTGTGATGATGATGTTACTCGATCCAGTCAAAGCCACCCTCAGGGATGCCGCCGATAAACTGACTGGGGAAAAGAAGCGAGCCTTCACCGCTCAAGTCGCGTTGGATGATGTTGACGGCTCAGCCCGGAAGACGGAAAGAGCCCTGGGCTGGGATAGCGTGAGTATCCAGCGAGGGTTGGATAGCTGGAGGACAGGGGTTCCGTAGTCGGACAATGACCAAGCGCGTGGACGAAAGATGAGGCTTTACCGTGCCGTCAGACCCTTGGCGATAGCTTGAATCGCCTGGGGTATCGTCTTCGTCAACGCTAAAGGCCAAGCCCCTGAAGCAACGTCCAGAGACTGACGCCATCTTCGAGCCTGTGGCGGAGGCCAATGCGGCGGCAGAGGCTGACCCCAGCGTGTTGCGAGTCTCCATTGACTCCAAGGCAACGGTAACCGTGGGGAATCTCTCAAGCGGTGGCCAAGACCGACGACACCAGGCCCCAAAAGCCGATGACCACGCTATGGCATGGCCGCAGGGGTTGACGCCGTTTGGCATGCTCAATCTACACACCGATGAAGTGGCCATCTCCCTGGGGGAGTCGGCTGAAACCCCTGATGTTATGGTCGATGGCCTGGCTCGTTGGTGGGAGGATCATCGGCCTAAGCCTCCTAAAGTCACCACCCTGGCGATCAATCTTGATGGGGGCCGTGCAACCCGCTCTGACCGTACGCAGGTCATCAAACGGATGGTGACGTTGGCCCGAAAGACTGGATTAACCCTTGAACTGATTGACTATCCGCCCTATCACAGTAAAGACAATCCCATTGAGCGGTGCTGGGCTGCACGCGAACAGTTTTGGAATGGTGCCATTCTCGATTCGGTTGAAACGACGCTGCAGTGGCCTAGCACCATGACGTGGCAAGCCATGCAACCGGTCGTCCACCACGGGACTGACGTCTATGAGAAGCGATTAAGGTAGACCCTGAGACCTTAGCCACGTTTCGGGTGGATTGGCACCCATTAGAGGATCTGCCAAAGTGGGCCATCACAATAAATCCGGCTTAAATGGGGGACTTATTTCTCAGCAGATCCCCTAGGGCAGCAGACTAACCAGGGGCGCTAACTGTCCCGCTAGGTGCCCCGATAATTGCGCCGTCCAGGTTTGGGTGATGGGCCAGCTATCCACCACCATCCCCGCCGACAGCAGCATCATGTAAAGAATGGAGTACTTAAACAGCCCCTTGGCCAAATCCCGGTCGCTGGGGGTTTTCAGCAAGGCCCAGGCTTTTTGGATGAACTTCATGCCCAAAACCAGCGCCACCACGGCATAGACGGCCCCCGTTGCGCCGAGGGGATAGCTCATCATCAGGGTGAGGGGCACCAGGATCAGGGTGTAGTACCAAATTTGGCGAGCGGTGGCCTCATCGCCCACAATCACGGGCATCATCGGCACGTTCACCTTGGCGTAGTCGTCTTGGATCAGCATGGCCAATCCCCAGAAGTGGGGCGGCGTCCAGATGAACACAATGAAGAAGAACAACCAGGCGGCAAGGCTGAGTTCCCCGGTGACAGCGGCCCAGCCCACCAGGGGTGGAATCGCACCAGCCGCTCCCCCAATCACGATATTTTGGGGCGAAGACCGCTTCAGCCAGGTGGTGTAGACCCCCACATAGATGGCGATTCCCACCATGGCCAGGAAGGCGCTGAGCAGGTTGGCCACCCAGGTCTGGAAACCAAAGGACAGCGCCGCCAGAATCCCTGCGAACACCAGAGCATCGCGCACCTGAATCCGCCCAGAAGGAATGGGCCGATGGCGGGTGCGCTCCATATCAAAGTCGATGTCGCGGTCGTAGACGCAATTGATGGTTTGCGCTGAAGCCGCCGCCAGGGTGCCGCTCAGCAGCGTCGTCAGCACCAGCCAACCGTTGACCTCGCCGTGGCCCGCCACCCACATCGCCGCCGCCGTTTCAATCAGCAGCAGGGGGATAATCCGGGGCTTAGTGAGCTGCACATAGCTGCGGATCACGGATCCGATGGAATCGTGGTGCCGGGTGGCCTCGTTCCAAGTGGTGGTTTGAGTCATGCAGAGGAAATCCTTCCGAAGGAATGGAGTGAGTTGAGAATAAAAGCGGGGATCTGCCTAGGACTGAGGGATTGGGCCATCCGAAGGGACCGCCTTAGCCGCAACCTGTTCGCGCAGGGCCAGGGTGGTAAAGCAAACCAGGGTGCCCACCAGGGCCGCGCCGAGGGTGTGGTGAATCACGGTCAGCAGCTCCACCTGAAGGTGCAGGCGGAAGGTGGCAATGCCCATCACCAGTTGAAAGGCCAGCAGCGCACTGGCCAAGTTCCCCAATCGGCGCAGAGAATAGCTGAGGGCTGGGGTACGCCATACCGCCTGGGTGAGGGCCAAAACGGATACGGTGGCGGGGAGGATGCCGATTAGGTGGCTGTTCATCACCTGGCAGAGTTCCCCCAGGCCAAAGCACTGGTGCGCCGCCCAACGAGACCCCACCAGCCCGCCCAGCAAGCATTGGCCATAGACCAGCACCGTGGCCCCCAGGCCCAGCCAGGGCAAGCGCCCCACCGTGCCCGTGGGGGTGCAGGGCAGCAGACAGGTGCCGATGATCAGCATGGTGCTAAAAAACAGGAGTGCCGTCCCCAGGTGGGCCGTCACAATGTCAAACCGCAGCAGTTGAGTTACAGTTAGCCCCCCCAGCCCCCCCTGGAATCCAATGAGGACAACCGCCCCCACCGAGGCCCAGGGCAACCACCCCGGCACCTGCCGCCGATACCAAAGACTCAGGGCCACCAGCCACAGGGTACTGAGGCCAATCAAGGCCGCATCTAGGCGATGGAACCACTCCAAAAACACCTGGAGGTTCATCTGGCTTTGGGGCACCAGTTGGCCATAGCACAGGGGCCAATCGGGACAGGCTAAGCCCGCATTCATCACCCGTGTGGCGCTACCTACGGCCATTAGGGCGAGGGTAGCGAGGGCAATTTTCCACACCAGCCGCCGAATCCGATCCACCGGATCTGCTGAGTCCGCCTGCGGCCATCCGGGGAAACGACCATGAACTCCGGGTAGCGCAGATAAAGAAGAAATGTTGGTTGCCATGACACCTCCAAAGCCCTTCGCGAATAATCATGAATCACCATGAAGATTTGATTCCTCGGGACGAGAGTGATCACCCCTGCCGCCGATGGCCACGGGGATAGCGGATGTTGAGGACACCTCAGCCCCTCCCAAACCCTTGAATCAACGCTGAAGGTTGATTGCTTATCACTTTAGAGAGGACAACCCAGAAATCAACCCAGCTTTAGGATTTTCTTCGGAATTCGAGGGGGTAAATCCCCCCTGAATGGCAATATTCTCCCGTTCCGGCTTAATAGTCCGTTACTTTTCGCGATATTCCGTATCGCTGGCTACCAGACCCTCCGCCTGTCATCGCCCAGGAAAATGCCACAATGACAGCGTTCCTTTCCAACCCGCCGCCATGTCCCATGCCATTACCCTCAACCTTGCCGATGGATCCATACAGTTCAGCTTTTCCGTCGCTGCCGCCCAAGCGCTTAAGGCCGATCTGGACGCCCTAATTGGTCAAATGAAAGAGGCCGCCGCTGCTGGAACGACCCGCCGTGCCCCCCTGTCCCCCACAGAGCATCGCCACAGCGGCGAGGTGTTTCTAGAGGTGTTCTGCAACCCCAATCTGTGGGCCAGCCCCTTTGCCGCCCGAGTGCTCCTCACCCTGCGCGACGACCGCATCCGCCTCACCACCGAAACCGGGCTGTCTCAGATCTACGACGACCTCACCACCTACCTCGATCAGGGGAGCTAAGCCATTCTGGGGGGCCGTGGTGAGGGTTCTCGAGGTGAGGGCTCCCGGAGATTTCTTGCCGAGGGCCACATTTTTCGATCATCAGGTGTTCGTCGAGAACTACCGGAATACGGTTGCGCCTGCTATGTTGAAGGTGTATCAGCAAGGTTCCCTGGAGGGCACGACCATGACCCCTGACACCGTGACCACCACCCTACAGAAAGGCTTTCGCGTCACCCTCGGCGCAACGGCTACCCTGATCGAAGCTATCCAAGATCCCCAGACCTCCGGTGAGCGATTTGCTGCCCTCGGCAGCGATGTCGGACGCCTCACGGAAACCCTAGAAACCAAAGGCGAAGTCACCGAGCGCGAGGCCCGTCAATTTGTGGATGGGTTGCTCAGCCAACTGCCCAGTCCCTTCACCGATGGGGCCAGCGGCCCGTCCACGGTGGATACCATTGCCACCCCCGTGACCGCTCCCTCGGTTCAAAGTGACCTCGCGGCCCTCACCCAAGAACTGGCAGACATTCGCCAAGCCATCGAGACCCTCAAGACGGAGAAAGCCTAGCCCATCCGCTAGCCTTCCACTGGCCCCAGTTGGCCCCTTCCCACCCATAAATTCCACCCATAAAATTCTTGGGACGCGACATTAAGGGTAGTCATAGTGGCCCACCATAGCCTATAATCATAGACCGTGCACATTTGCAGGCCCTATGAACGCAGAGGAAATCATCCGCTCAATTGAAGCGGAGCAGCTAAAGACAGACCTGCCTGAGATTTACGTCGGCGACACCGTCCGCGTCGGCGTCCGTATCCAGGAAGGTGGCAAAGAGCGGATTCAGCCCTACGAGGGTACAGTGATCGCCATGCGCAATGGCGGCATCAATCGCTCGATCACGGTTCGTAAAGTCTTCCAGGGCGTCGGCGTCGAGCGGGTGTTCCTACTCCATGCTCCCAAGCTGGCTGACATTAAGGTTTTGCGCCGAGGTAAGGCTCGTCGTGCTAAGCTTTATTATCTGCGTGACCGTGTGGGTAAAGCCACCCGACTCAAGCAGCGGTTTGACCGCCCAATCAAGTAAGCTGGGTAGAGATCAGTCATCCAGCCTAAAGCCAGTGATTGGCGGCCCCATGCGTCCTTAGTTCAGTTGGTAGAACGCGGGTCTCCAAAACCCGATGTCGGGGGTTCGAGTCCTCCAGGGCGCGCTGAGTAAGTCCGATAGAGAGTGCCCAACGGTCTTGAGAACAGCTATCGCTGTGATCAGTCCTGAGGGCACTTCTACTGAAGGCACTCTATGCCGTTAATTGCGTCGGTTTGTGGCTCCGAGTGGCACCCATCTCTGGCCAAACGTCCAGCAGGAGCGAGCAGCAGTGGTTAAAAAAGACGCGGCAGTCGAAGCAAAGCGTAAAGGATCTCCGGCCACTGAGGCGGAAGATGGCTTTAACGCAGCTAACTTTTTCAAGGGCACTAAGGAAGAACTGAGCAAGGTCGTGTGGCCCAGTCGCCAACAGCTGATCAGCGAGTCGGCGGCGGTCATTCTCATGGTGACGCTTTCCGCCACCCTGATTTCCTTGGTCGATCAGCTCTTTAGATGGGTTTCACAACAGGTGTTTTAATGGCGTTGACCTCAGACGACTTTAACGACGATTTGAGCGTCTTCGATGCTGAGGGCAGCGAAGATAGCCATCGCGAGGCAGGTCTAGAGTCTGCTGAAGGTGCGGCAGTGGGAGCCTCTCGGGGCCGAGCCCGCTGGTATGCCGTTCAGGTCGCGTCGGGCTGTGAAAAAAAGGTCAAGACCAACCTAGAACAGCGTCGTCAAACCCTGGACGGAGCCGACCACATTCTCAAGATCGAAATTCCCCAGACTCCGATTCGGAAACTCAAGAAAGACGGCAGTCATCAGACCGCCGAAGAAAAAGTGTTTCCGGGCTACGTGCTACTCCAAATTCGGCAAAAGTGGGATGACCTGATCAAAGAGTGGAAGGTGCCCGAGGATGCTTGGCTGGTGGTCAAAAATACCCCCCACGTCATCAACTTTGTCGGAGCCGAGCAGCGTCGTGCCTACGGTCGTGGCCGAGGACACGTGAAACCCATGCCCCTCAGCGAGGGCGAGGTGAAGCGGATCTTCAAGCGAACGGAAGAGCAGAAGCCGGTCATCAAAATTGACATGGCTCCTGGCGATAAGATCACTGTTCTTTCAGGGCCTTTTAAAGACTTTGAAGGGGAAGTGGTGGAAGTTAGCCCTGAACGGAGCAAGCTAAAAGCATTGCTGTCTATTTTTGGGCGCGATACTCCAGTGGAACTGGAGTTTAATCAAGTGGAAAAAGAGAGTTAATCGATGGCCAAGAAAGTTGTTGCGCTGATTAAGCTAGCCATTCCGGCTGGCAAGGCTAACCCTGCTCCCCCGATTGGTCCAGCCCTGGGTCAGCATGGGGTGAACATCATGGCGTTTTGCAAGGAATATAACGCCAGAACCCAGGATAAGGTCGGGCTGGTGGTTCCCGTTGAAATTTCGGTCTTTGAGGATCGCAGTTTCACCTTTATTCTCAAAACTCCGCCCGCATCGGTCTTAATTAAAAAAGCGGCTGGCATTGAGAAGGGTTCCGGCGAACCCCGTACCAAGAAAGTGGGCACCATTAGTCGGGCTCAACTGCGGGAAATTGCTGAAACCAAACTTCCCGATCTCAATGCCAACGATGTGGATGCAGCGATGAAAATTGTGGAAGGAACGGCCCGTAACATGGGCGTTACCGTAGCTGACTAAATCCCCTTGGTCAGGCTACCTACAGATTTTGTTTGTCATTTATTACGGGGAAGAAGCTGTGCTTCGCCAGTACCCCAAGGAGTAAACCATGTCTAAAGTGTCTAAGCGTCTGAGAGACGCCCGTGCCAAAGTTGAGGATCGGCTGTACGAACCCCTAGAGGCTCTGGAACTGCTGAAGGAAACCGCCACCGCGAAGTTTACGGAATCCGTAGAAGCCCACATCCGTCTCGGGATCGATCCGAAGTACACCGACCAACAACTGCGAACCACGGTGATTCTGCCCAAGGGTACCGGTCAAATCATTCGTGTGGCCGTTATTGCGAAGGGTGAAAAAGTCGCTGAAGCGACCGCTGCCGGAGCGGATATTGTGGGGTCTGAGGACTTAATCGAAGATATCCAAAAGGGCATGATGGACTTCGACGTTCTGATTGCTACACCTGACGTGATGCCCCAGGTGGCCAAGCTCGGTCGTCAACTGGGTCCCCGTGGTCTGATGCCCTCTCCTAAGGGTGGTACCGTAACCTTTGACCTGCCCCAGGCAATTACCGAATTTAAGGCCGGGAAACTGGAGTTCCGAGCTGATAAAACCGGTATCGTCCATGTTATGTTTGGAAAGGCCGACTTCAGCGTTGAGGATCTGCTGGTCAATCTAAAAGCACTCCAGGAGTGTATTGACCGCAATCGTCCTTCTGGGGCCAAAGGTCGCTACTGGCGAACGGTAGCCCTTTCTGCCACGATGGGGCCCTCCATTCGGCTAGATGTGAGTGCCCTGCGGGATTATAAGCTTCCTGAGGCAGCTTAGGTCTCGGAGTCACCATGATTCAGATTTTGCCGCATTGAAACGTTGAATCACCAACGTCATCCATCGGTTAAACCTTTCACAAAGGAGCTGCGATTGCCCTAGTTTCCGACAACTGCATAGACGACCATAGACAGCGGGTGCATGTTTTTTCTGCGTAAATCCTGCCGAGGTTGACATTGCGAGGAGCGTTTTCAGAAGCCATCTGGAAATGGATAATCGTAGGTTCACCCCGGCTATCTGGCCGGGTTTTTGTTTTGGAACAGGGATGTGCGGCACCTAGCCCGTACTTGCAACCCACCTGTGGATACTGTTTTCTATCCCCGCTTTAAAGGAGGTGAGATTGATATGGGGAGAACCCTAGCAAATAAGAAGGAGATTGTGGGTGAAATTCAGGATCTCCTGAAGGAAGCTCAACTGGCCTTTGTCATTGACTACCAAGGTCTGACCGTTGCTGAGATTACCAACCTGCGGAACCGTTTACGGCCCAAGGGTGCGGTGTGCAAAATCACCAAAAATACCCTCATGCGCATTGCCGTTGAGGGAGACAGCAACTGGGAACCGATGACGGAGTTTCTCAAGGATTCCTCAGCTTTTGTGCTGGTCAAGGAAGACTTCGGTGGCGCAATCAAGGAATACCAAGCCTTCCAAAAGGAAGCCAAGAAAACGACCCTACGGGGTGGTGTCATGGAGGGGCAGGCTCTGACCGAAGATCAGGTCAAAGCCATTACTGAACTGCCCACTAAGGAAGAACTGATGGCCCGTTTGGCTGGTGCCATCAAGGCCATGCCAACCCGTGTGGCGGTGGGCGTCAAAGCTGTACCGACCAAGCTGGCGGTGGGTATCAACGAAGTTCCGGCTTCGCTATCCCGTGCCATCAAGGCGGTCTCCGAACAGGGCCAAGACGCGGCCTAGTTCCCGTCGTCCGATTCAGTCTGATCATTACGTTCGTTTGTTGTACACAGGAGTTAAGTCTCAACCATGTCTGCTAAAACCGATGAAATTCTCGAACAGCTAAAGTCCCTGTCCCTGCTGGAAGCCTCTGAGCTAGTTAAGCAAATTGAAGAAGCCTTCGGCGTGGATGCCTCTGCCTCCGCTGGCGGTGGCATGATGATGATGGCCCCCGGCATGATGGGCGGTGGCGTAGGTGCCGCAGCGGCTGAGCCCGAAGAAGAGAAGACCGAATTCGACGTGGTGCTGGAAGATGTGCCCGCCGATAAGAAGATCGCCATTCTGAAAGTGGTGCGCGGTCTGACCGGTCTGGGTCTGAAGGAAGCCAAGGAACTGGTGGAAGCCGCTCCCAAGGCCGTCAAGGAAGGCGTTACCAAGGACGACGCTGAGGCCGCTAAGAAAGAGCTTGAAGAAGCTGGCGCTAAAGTGACCGTTAAGTAGTCCGTAGGTTCCTTATTGCTAACCCTAGCAGGGTTTGAGAGCCTCCTATTTCAAGATGGGAGGCTTTTTTCATCACCATGCTTCACGCCCTAGCCTTGACACCCTATGACCTAGGCCGCTAGGGTAGGATCGGTCGCCTCGGTAGCCTATTCATAGGGTTATTGCGGCTTGTCCCAAATTCAGTATCACCCCCTACTCATCCAACATATAGTTTTAAGGAGAAGATGATGACACAACACTTAAAGCGATGGGAATCCCCCCGTCGCCCCGGACGCAATGATAAAGGCCGAGGCGGATCTGCCCGACAACGGCAACTCTGTAAACGCAGTCAAGGGCTACGCCATCGGCTACGGCAGGGCACACCATCCCGCCATCCCGTGGATCACTCAAACCATCACCCGAAAGAGAGTCTTGACTCTCTTTTTTTGTGCGCTGGATTAGGGGCTTCCGTGCCAAAGGGGTAAACCGCCTTGAAACGTGTGGTCAATCCTGCTTTTCTGGCCCTTTCCTCAACAACTGGCAAGCCATAACCGCTTTACTGAACTACTTCCATAACCTTGAACATGGGCAAATACATCGACAACAAAATAGACCCTACCATGCCCCCTAAGACCACAATCATGATCGGTTCCATAATGCTGGTCAGTGATTTGACGGCTTGCTCTACCTCATCCTCATAGAAGTCGGCCACCTTCATTAACATGCCGTCCAATTCCCCGGTTTCTTCCCCAATGCTGATCATCTGAATAGCCATGGTGGGGAAAACGCCGTATTTTTGCAGGGCAATGCTGATCATGCCCCCGCTTTGCACATCCTTGCGGGCCTCATCCACCGCCTCAGAAATCACCTGATTGCCAGCGGTATCTCGCACAATCTCCAGGGCGGTGAGAATGGGTACCCCGGCCTTAGAGAGGGATCCAAAGGTGCGGCAGAAGCGGGCCGTGGCGGTTTTTTGAATCAGGTCGCCGAAGAGGGGCACCTTGAGGGAGAAGCGATCAACGGTGCGACGACCATTGAGGGTGGCGTAGTAGCGCTTGAAAGCAAAGCTCCCGGCCACAAAAGCAGCAACCATCATGACCCAGTTCAGGGGGGTGCGCAAAAACTTGCTGATCAGCAGCATGAGTTGGGTAAAGGCCGGCAGATCTGCTCCCAGATCGGCGAAGATGTCGGCAAAGACGGGGAGCAGAAACACCGTCATCGCCACAAAGATGGTGACGGCCAAAATTCCAACCACCACCGGATAGGTGAGGGCAGACTTAATCTGGTTCTGCAAGCGGTTGAGGTCTTCCAGCAGTTTTGCCAGACGGTTCAGCACCTCGTCGAGTACCCCGCCGACTTCCCCCGCTTGAATTAGCGCCACATAAAGATTATCAAAACAAGCTGGGTGTTTACGCATGGCATCCGAGAGGTTGGTGCCCTGCTGCACGTCGGCATTGATTGCCATCAGCGCCTGTTTGAGTTTGGGATTGGTGCAGTCATCGGCCAGCACTCCCAACCCCCGCACCAAGGCCACCCCGGCATTGACGAGGGCCGCAAATTGACGGGAGAAAATGGCCTTGTCCTTCACCGTCACCTTGGTCATCGAGGTGGAAATGGCTTCCATACTGAAGTTGAAGCCTTTCTCTTCCTTGATTTCTAGAACAAACAAACCTTGACTTTTCAGGAGCGTGCGGGCATCGTTGGGCGTCTCCGCAGAAATGCGCTCTTTGCGCTGGCTTCCGGAGGCATCACGACCAAGGGCAACGTAGGTAGGCATGGCTCAAGGGCTCAAGCGGTTGAGGGAATTATAGCGAGTATCCTTGGGTGCAGAGCTCAGCCAGCCCCACACCACAAGGGTTAGGAGGTCTAGCGGCGGGCAGATCCGGCGGCGGCAGGGGCAGGGCCGAGGAGACGTTGGAGTTCGTCGGGCTTGGAGGTTTTGGACATGGCCGCTTCAAAGGAGATGGTGCCCGCTTTGTAGAGATCCGACAGCACTTTTTCGAGGGTCTGCATCCCCACCTTGCCCCCAGTTTGGATGGCCCCATAGATCTGGGCGGTTTTGCCCTCTCGGATCATGTTGGCGATGGCGGGGGTAATCACCATGATTTCCTGGGCCATTACCCGGCCATACTCGCCCGGTTTAACGTTGGCCTTGGGCACCAGGGTTTGGCTCAGCACCGCCACCAGGGAACCCGAGAGCTGCACCCGCACCTGCTGCTGTTGCTCTGGGGGGAACACGTCGATCATCCGGTCTACGGTTTGGGCGGCAGAACTGGTGTGCAGGGTGCCAAAGACCAAGTGGCCCGTTTCTGCCGCCGAGATGGCCAGGGAGATGGTTTCTAGGTCGCGCATTTCCCCCACCAGAATCACGTCGGGGTCTTCCCGCAGGGCAGCGCGCAGCGCGTTGTGAAACTGATGGGTGTGCTGACCCACCTCCCGGTGCCGGATCAGTGATTGCCGGCTTTCATGCACGAACTCCACCGGATCCTCGATTGTGAGGATGTGGCAGCAGCGGTTGCGGTTGATCCAGTCGATCATCGCGGCGAGGGTGGTGCTTTTACCGGAGCCTGTGGGGCCTGTGATCAGAACGAGGCCCTTCGGGCGCGCCGCCAGGTCCTGAAGCACCGCCGGCAGCTGCAGCTCCTCGAGGCCGGCGATCTTCTGGGGAATCAACCGCAGCACCATCGCCGGTCCCCGCAGTGAATCCAGGAGGTTGATGCGCACCCGCACGAACGGGAACGCATGGGAGCCGTCGAACTCCTTGTCGCGTTGGAA
>JALQST010000459.1:307-2045 GCA_023264315.1 Nodosilinea sp. BSH.14 | reverse complement strand
AGGCAGGTGCTATGAAGCAGAAACCTAGATCGCGAGGTTTAGGAATCACCGTGGGTTTACCCCGGTGAGGATGTCAAGTCTTGGATTAGGTCATCACTCATGGCGTCCATGAGATCTCTCTGACACAATAGTGCACAGTGTTTTTTGGCCAAAACGTATGGATGTCACCGCCGCTTTGCCCACCTTTGTGATTACCCTGCGCGAGGGCGTGGAAGCCGCCCTAGTGGTAGGAATTGTGCTGGCCTGCCTTGCTAAGGCCCAACGACAGACCCTCAACCGCTGGGTTTATTTAGGCGTGGTGGCGGGGCTGGTGGGCAGCGTCATGATTGGGGTGGCCCTGGGATCGGGGTTGCAGCAGCTTCAGCAGGTGTTGCCCAGTCTGCAAAGCATCATCAACCCCCTGCTCAACGTTCTCTTTGGGGCGGTGGCCATCATCATGCTGAGCTGGATGCTGCTGTGGATGACCCGCCAAGCCCGGAGCCTGAAGGGGGAACTCGAAGGCACGGTGCAGTCGGCGCTGCAAGATAGCCAAACCGCCGGATGGAGCCTGTTCAGCCTGGTTTGCATTGCGGTGCTGCGCGAGGGCTTTGAAACGGTGTTGTTTGTGTTCACCAATGTGGAAGCCAGCGCGGCGGCGGCGGTGGGAGCCTTTGGCGGCTTGCTAGGGGCCACCCTCCTGGGTTTGGTCCTCTTTCGCTGGGGGGTGCGCATCAATCTGCGGCAGTTTTTCCAGGTGATGGGGCTGCTGTTGCTGCTGATTGTGGGTGGTCTAGTGGTGTCGGTGTTTAAGAACCTAGACGCGGCCCTCGCCGCCATCAGCCAGCTCGATAGCCAAACCGTGGATCTCTGCTTTGCCCAAACCTCTTGTGTTCTAGGCCCACTGGTGTGGGATACTAGCGCCCTCCTGCCCGAACAACAGTTCCCCGGCATTGTGCTAAAAACCCTGCTGGGCTACCGGGATCATCTCTACCTGGTGCAACTGATGGCCTACATCGGCTTTTGGTTCAGCGTGGGCGGCAGCTATTTCCGCAGCCTCAGCCCCCTGCCCTCTGGCAAACCCTCCCCGAGTCAGCCCTAACCACCACAAATCGTTTGTAGAAAAACACGGGATCGCCTTGGTGAATTTGGGCCGATAGATCCGCGAGGGGTTGCCAGGGGGAGGAGGTGGGGGAACAGGTGCGATCGCTGAGCCGATTCCACCAGGCCATTTGTGCCTCGGGGGCGGCGTGGTGATGCAGGGTTTCCAGTACCCGTTGAAAGTGCGACTCGGACATGTACTCGAACACATTGCTGAGGTTAAAACGGTTGATGGGGCGGTCATTTTGACTCAAGAAATCCTCTAGGGAGGTGGTGTGCCACGTTAGGCGATCCAGGTTTTGGCGAATGGCGTCAAAGTTTTCGGGCCGCAGGGCGTAGGGCAACACCGTATCGTAGCCGCCTAGGACAATCCATTGCAGGTAGGGGTTTTGGGCCGGGTCGAGGGTGGTGAGAGCGTAGCGGGTGCGTCCTAGCAGGTGGTCGGCGAGGGATTGATCGCCGTAGCGCAGAAATTCGGGGTCGGTGCCCAAATGCCCTAGGGTGAACCGCGAAAAAAAAGCCCGAAACAGCCACCGCCACCGCCAACTATCCCATTGTTCGGTGTACCAGACCTCGCGTTCGGCGGGGGAAAGGCCCTGAAAAATGGGTTGCCAAACCTGGGGAGAATGCACCAACGGCAGTACCCAACGACGAAAGAGAG
>JALQST010000459.1:0-297 GCA_023264315.1 Nodosilinea sp. BSH.14 | reverse complement strand
GGTAGCGCTCAAACTTGCCGCTGTGGAGGATGCCCTGGGCGATAGCCTGGGGGCGGTTATCCCAAAAGTCCCGGGCTGAGGGCGAAAGTTCCTTGCGACAGCGCTGGTAAAGCGGCGACCTGAGAGATCCCAGAGGTCTCAAAGAACCCTGGGATCTGGCTCCCAGAAGCATCACCATTTCGGAATAACTCAGGCACCGAAAGGCCGCTACTTTCAGTTCCAAACAGGCGATTTGGGCAGGGCTGAGGTCTACAGCCATCACCCGCTGGGGGCCACGGCTGAGCAGGGCCAAGGTGT
>JALQST010000458.1 GCA_023264315.1 Nodosilinea sp. BSH.14 | reverse complement strand
GCTGAGAGAAAGACAACCGATTTCGTTGGGAGGCAATCAGCTCAAAGATTCGACCATGACGGGGCCGTAGGCCTAAGGCGACGCGCTATAACCTGTTGATTTTTACCCCTTAGCCTATCAATACGAGCACTCGATATACTGTCATGAGGCTCTAGACTAGGGCTGTGACTACCGATCCTAGAAATAACGCTTCTGTGACTTCCGACTCCTTCGATTCCTTTGACCACAGTTTCGACCCCCTAGGTTTTAGCACCATCCCCACGCCGCCGGAGGGGTTTAAATCGGGCTTTGTGGGCATTGTGGGGCGGCCCAACGTGGGCAAATCTACCCTGATGAACGCCCTGGTGGGGCAAAAGGTGGCGATTACCTCCCCCACGGCGCAAACCACCCGTAACCGTCTGCGGGGCATCCTTTCCAACAACCAGGCCCAGGTTATTTTTGTGGACACCCCCGGCATCCACAAGCCCCACCACGAACTGGGCAAAATTCTGGTGAAAAACGCCCGCATGGCCATTGATGCCGTGGATGCCACCCTATTTGTGGTGGATGGTAGTGTGGCGGCGGGACGGGGGGATGAGTTTGTGGCCTCGCTGTTGGCCCCCAGTGCGGTGCCTGTGATTTTGGGCCTCAATAAAATAGACCAGCAGCCCGCCGAAGAGGCCGAGGCCATCGACGCCAGCTACCAGGCCATGGCCGACACCCACGGTTGGCCCCTGGTGAAGTTTTCCGCCCTCCATGAGCAGCAGCTCGATACCCTGCTGCAAACCCTCATTGACCGCCTCGACCCTGGCCCCTACTACTATCCGCCCGACCTAGTGACCGACCAGCCGGAACGGTTCATCATGGGCGAACTGATCCGCGAACAAATTCTGCTCCACACCCGCGAAGAGGTGCCCCACTCCGTCGCCATCGCCATCGACCGGGTAGAAGAAGATGCCACTATCACCCGCATCCTCGCCACCATCCACGTCGAGCGCGATTCTCAGAAGGGCATTTTGATTGGCAAGCGGGGCAGTATGCTGAAAACCATCGGATCCGAGGCCCGTCCGCAAATCCAAAAGCTGGTGATGGGGCAGGTTTACCTGGAACTGTTCGTCAAAGTCGTGCCCAAGTGGCGACAGTCCCGCAGCCGCCTAGAAGACTTTGGCTATCGCGTGGAGGACTAGCCCATGATGCCCCCCACCCCGCCGACCCCGGCCCTGCTCACCCAGGTGGCCCGCCTGTTCCCAGAGGCGCTGTTCTATGCCCCCACCCAGCAGCGCCAGATCGCCCTCACCATCGACGATATCCCCACTCCCGGTGACCCAGACGACGCTTCTACCCGCCTCATCCTCGCCGCCCTGGAGGCCTATAACCGCACCGCCGCCCACCCCGTGCGGGCCACCTTTTTTGTGATTACCGACCACCTCAATCCGGGCAGCACCATCCTGCAAGAGATCCTGGCGGCGGGCCACGAAATCGCCAACCACGGCACCACCGACACCACCCCAGCCATCCTCCAACCCGCCGACTTTGAGCGCCACTTCCGCTCAGCCCACGACCTAATTACCGACACCATCCAGCAGCCGATCCGCTGGTACCGGCCTGGGCGCGGCTTCTATAACCGGGCCATGGTGGAATATCTGAAGCTTACTCCGGGTTATGAATCCCTCGTCGCCCTGGCCTCCATGGTGCCCCTCGACACCTTCCAGCCCCTCAGCACCCCCATCCTCAACACCTGGTACCTGTCGCGGTTCATCTTTCCGGGGGCCATCTTTGTTATGCACGGCGGGTCTAGGGAACGCTGTCTGCAAACCGCCCAAGCCCTGCCGCCCCTGATGAAACTGATGGAACGCCAGGGCTACCAGGTCGGCACCCTCTCCGTCCTGTACGACCACCTGATCTCCGAATCGCCGCCCTTGGTCTAACGGCCCAACGACTAACCCAGACGGCCCAATCACACCTTTCCCAAAAAAACGCCAAACCGTCAGCAATTCTCATTTTAAAGAATCAGCTGCTATTGGGAGGGATTTCCAGTTCTAAGCTGTTAGTCATCTAAAATACACTAGCCAGATCTCCGTAAA
>JALQST010000457.1 GCA_023264315.1 Nodosilinea sp. BSH.14 | reverse complement strand
TTCCCTACACGACGCTCTTCCGATCTACCCTTTTGCAACCCTCTCGCTGTCTAGATGCCTGGGATTAGAGATCCGGGTTTTCCCGATCAGGCTGGGGCTTGGCCCGTTTTTGCTGATCCTGTTCCATGGCTTCAAACAAAGCCTGAAAGTTGCGTTCACCAAAGCCCTGGGCCATGATGGGCTGCTGGTTGACCCAACTGGTTTGGCGTTGGATAATTTCAAAAAACAGGGTGGGCATGGCAAAAAGGGGCTGGGTAAAAGTTTGCAGCAGTTTTGCCTGGGGCGTGCCGTCGTCCCAATCGGCCAAAATTTGGAGGTGCTGCCAAGCTTCGGCAATGTGGCCCGGGTGGGGGCGCTGATCGAGGGCGCGGTAGTATCCCTGGGGGACATCCAAAAAACGCACTCCCAGAGCCTTTAGCCCCCGCACGGTGTGGACAATATCGCCGGTGTGGAGGGCGATATGCTGCACCCCAGCGCCCCGATTCCAGTCTAAAAACTCCTGAATTTGGGACGTGGGCGTGGTGGGCTCGTTGATGGGCAGCGTGGCTCCCCCCTGGGGATGGGCCAAGACCTGACTGCGCAACCCCGACCAAGGGGTATCGATGGTGAATCGCTGCTGGGGCTGGAATCCCAGCCGTTGACGATACCAGTCCACCGCCGCCGCCATCTGCCCCGCCGCAACGTTGATCACCCCATGATCGATGTGGCTGATCAGGGTTTTGGCCTCTGACGTTGGCCCGTTGGGGATGGATCCTACTCCCGGCACCCAGCCCATAGGCCGCTCCGATTGCACCAGGGTATGACGCAGGGAACCCCAGCCCTGTACCTGGCACCAGCGCCCCCCCGGCGTTTCGGTGATGGGGGTAAGGAGATGGCCTCCCTGGGCCAGGAGGGGGGAGAGTACGCGATCCAGATCGGCTACCCAAAAGGCCACATCGCCCACCCCGGGAGGATGGAGGTGGAGATAGCGATCCACGCTGTCCCCAGGGTGGTTGGGGGCACTCAGCAACAGCGGCACCCGGCCTAGACAAACCAGGGCCGTCGTCGGGGGATGGGTTGATCCAGGAGCAGGCAAGATGGCGGGGGGAATGAGCGCTCCCCCCCATTGCCACACCAGATGATCGCGCCAGTGGGCCACATCATCGACATAGAGGTGCAGGTGATTGAAGTCCATAGCGTTAGAAGGCGACCAACAACAGCCTAGTATGCCTTGAAACGTTCTACGGCCTAGCCTTGGGGCGGTTCAACCAGGGGCCGGGTGAGCCGGTCCATCCCCTGCCCTTCCTGGCCTAGGACGCTAGGTGAAACGCCGTTTTATCGGTTTCCCACAGGCGGAAGCCCCCCAGGAAGGCATTGCTGTTGTGGCCCGCCCGACAGCCCTGGGGCAAGGCCTTCAGTTCTTTGACTTGGCCACCGCCCAACACCACGTCATCCAATTGCAGCGCCGCAATGAAGGAGCCAACACAGATATCGACGTGCTTGCGCCACTTCTTTTTGCCCAGACGGGCCAGCCCTCGCTTGCCGAGGTAGTCCTCGTAGGTGCCTTTTTTGTAGGGCAGGTGGGCCAGTTCCAGGGGCAGCACCACCGATTCCACCACCAGGGCCGATCCAAGCCCGGTGCCTAGCCCGAGGAAGAGCATCGTGCCGCCCTCATAGCCGCCGAGGGCCTGCATGGCGGCATCATTGAGCAGCCGAACCGGTTTGCCGAAGGCAGCCTCAAAGTCAAACCCGACCCAGCCCGGGGCAAGGTTGTGGGGTTCCTGGATGATTTTTCCGTGTTGCACCACGCCGGGATAGCCGATGGTGATCACGTCGTAGGCCCAGTCTGCCGCCAGTTCCTTCACCCCGGCCACCATGACCGACGGCATGAGGCTGGTGCCCGACGGGAATTTGCGCGACGCTGCCTGCCCCGTTGCCAAAATTTTGACGTTACTGCCACCGACATCAATCACCAGTACTTTCATCGCGGTTGTCTTCCGGTATGCGCTACTTACCTCAATCTACCTTCGGGCCTCCAGCCCCCCGCCTTGGGGATCCCCTCGTTACCGTGGTGCAGACGGTCTCAA
>JALQST010000456.1 GCA_023264315.1 Nodosilinea sp. BSH.14 | reverse complement strand
CATGCTACGCGCCATTGAGATCAATATTCAGCAAGCCAGGAGCCAGCGACGCCCCGCCCCTGCCGATCCGGCCTAGGGTTAGGAACGACGCCCGATTTTAGGCGACGGCGATGGCATGACTCCGGGGTGCCAATGATAGCAATCTCGATACATTGGCCGCGATATTACTATCGAGCTTGAAGATTTGCGGCACAGTGGCCCATAGGCAAGCCGACTCCGCCGATTTGATCCACAATGGGCATGGGCCAACCGTCGCCTATTCGCTGAGCTTACCTTTGGCATCCAGCCATGCTAACCTGCCCTTCTTGCCAGTTTCAAAATCCCAGCGATCTGGGGGAATGTGATCAGTGTGGTCAACCCCTACAACGTTGGTATAGCCTGTGGTGGCCGGGGTCAGCCGCCGTGGAACAGAGCGAGGAGCCCGAGGTTGCCCCCTACTTAGATGAGGCCCAGCGCTATCAACGCCTCGGCCATCCCCAGCAACAATGGACAGCCGCCGGGGATGCCGTCATTGCCCAAGTGGTTTTAGACCGCCACCCCGACGGGGGAAACCCCCTCCAGGACTGCCAGGATCTCTGGCTGGAGCAACCCGGCCTTGACCCCACCACCACCGAACTCGCCGACCTGCCCGCCCAGGCTTGGCCCTACATGGCCCTCCAGGCCGACTATTTCCCAGCGGTGCCAGAGATCCATGACGTAGTTCGCACCGATGACCAGGTCATTCTGGTGCTGGAGGATCGCAGTACCTGGCCGCGCCTAGAGACCCTGTGGCCCACCAAAACCGCCGACCCCCTTCAGCAAACCCAGTGGTTGTTTGAAATTACCCTGCTGTGGCAGGCCCTCGCGCCTTGGAACGGCCAAATCACCCTGCTCAATCCCGACCGCCTGGTGCTCAGCCCCAACCATCTGCTGTGCCTCAGCCACATTGATACCTCTGCCACCACCCCCAACCTGCCGTCCCTGGGTCAAGTCTGGCAGCGGATGCTGCTGGCCGAGTCCCTTGCCCCCGCCATGGCCATCCAACAATTGATCCAGGCCCTGGTCGAAGGTCATCTTACCCCCCTCGAACGGCTCCAGGAAGCCCTGGCCGACCTAGCGGGGCAATATCGATCCAACCCCGTGATCGCCCAATTGAGAACCACTCCGGCGACGGACAAGGCAGCGGCGATCAGCGATGAGGAATTGCTCATGCTGATTGCAGGCCGCGATGAGGCCAGCGACGATGAGGCCAGCGCCGGTCAGGACAACACCGAAAATAGTGACGATGAAGACAGCGAGCCCGACCTGCCCACGATGGTGCTACCCATGAAGCTATTCTCCGTTGAGGAAACGGGGCAGAGCCATCCAGGACAGCAGCGTAAGCACAATGAAGACTGCTTTTTCTGCCAAACCCAAATCCTGAGGCAAAATGCGCCCCATGGGCCACGGCTCCAGGCCACCGGGCTGTATATTCTCTGCGACGGCATGGGGGGCCATGCAGCGGGCGAAGTGGCTAGCCAGATGGCCGTACAAACCCTACGGGATTACTTCGATTCGGTGGATCGGGAGGAAACCCTCCAGGAAGCCACGCTGTTGGCGGGGGTGGCCCAGACTAACCAAGCCATCTTCGAGGCCAATCAGGTCAAGGCGTCTGCGGGGCTGGGCCGGATGGGCACCACCCTGGTCATGGCCGTTGTGCAGGATTTGCGCGTGGCCATCGTGCATGTGGGCGACAGCCGCGTCTATAGCTACGATAAGCGCCACGGGCTACAGCAGCTCACCGTAGATCACGAGGTGGGCCAGCGGGAAATCCATCGCGGTGTTGAGCCCGCCATTGCCTATGCCCGCCCCGATGCCTACCAACTCACCCAAGCCCTAGGCCCCCGCGACCAAGAGGTACTGAGACCAGGTCTGAGCTACCACGACATTACCGAGGACACGCTGCTGCTGCTCTGTTCCGATGGGCTGAGCGATAACGACCTCCTAGAGCAGCACGAAGCCAGCCACATTGTGCCCCTCCTGAGCTCGCGGGCCAACCTCGATCAGGGGGCAGCGGATTTAATTCAGTTGGCCAATGAGAAAAATGGCCACGACAAC
>JALQST010000455.1 GCA_023264315.1 Nodosilinea sp. BSH.14 | reverse complement strand
AGGGTCGGGGGGGGATCTCAATGACGGGCTTCTTCGGCTTGGGTGTTGTTTTAGCCCGCAGGAGGTCTTGCCCCCAGGCCACCAATCCCTGGGCACGCTGGCCCCAGGTCATGGCCTTGGGGCCAGGGATGGGCATTGCGATGGGCGGCGTCATGGGCGTTGCCTGGGGCGAACGAAGGGGATCAGCCTGGGGGGGCGGGTCGGCGGGCCGGTTCACCACCGGATTGGATCGTTGGGGCAGCGTTGGGCTGACCTCAACCCCCTCGGCCACCCCAGAACGCTTGGGCACCATCGTCGGTTCTGGGGATTCCACAGAATCGACAAATTCATAGCCCACCTCCTTTAGGCCGGAGATCCGAATCCCAGGTTTGGGGGCAGTGGGATCCGAGGCTGATCGAGGCAACCAGCGGCGCAGGGGTGTTTGGCCTAGGGTATCTAGGGCCAGGGCCGTCATTTCGCGCCGGAACGTGGGCCAAGAATCCGCCGTGTAGGGGGTTTGCAGGGCAAGGGGGGTGCGTTTGCGACGCAGGACTAGGGTTTGCCAGCCCAGCCAGCCCATCAGGCTGATACTAGCGGCATGGCCCACCAGTTCGGTCGGGCTGATCTGCCCTGCATCCAGCCACAGAATGAGGGCGTAGAAGCAGCCCACCCCGCTCCAAAAAAAATCATGGCGGCGATGGACTTCTGGAAAGAAAAACGCCGCCAGGTAGAGCGCTACACTGCCTGCGCCCACGGTGATCGCCAACAGGTGTGATGCTATTTCCATGGATTCCTTCGCCCTCCGTCACGCCAGCCTTCAGGACATTTTTAGTGTATTTCATGGCTGGTGGCTAGCCGAGGTTGATCGTAAGGTCATTCAGCCTTGGCCCTCTGAGCACGACCTCAGGGGCGTTGAATGATCATTTCCATCACCCGCCGCTTGGCGGCATCCACCCCAAACAGCCGCACATAGTTTCCCCGATGGTCGTTGAGGCAACCCGCAAGCTGGGTGAGGGCATCGGTCGGCGAAGTCGGCGCAATGGTGCGGCAGCTCTGCCAGGAACCCGTCTTAAATCGGCGCGGCTCCACATATTCCACGCCGATGGCATAGCCTTGGTTCATCAGGGATTGCACCTGCTGGGCCACGATGGGATCCAGGACGGTTGAATGAGTAGGACTGGGGTTTAGCGGCACATTTTCGCGAGGAACCGCCGGAGCGTGACTTTCAGGGATCGAAGGGGATTGGGATCCCACTGGGTGAGGATCAGCGTTGGCCGAGAAGATAACGGCGGGTTCCGGCTGCGGTGAGCGACCGTCGGACAGCACTTGGTTATACTCCCGTACCAGGCGCATATCCCGCAGGCGCTGCTGCTCCTTCACCATCAGATCGCCCTGTTCAATCAGGTGGGGGAGGGCAAAGTTGGGCGGACGAAAGGATGGCGGCTGGGTGGTATTCACCACCGAGGGGCCGACCTTGGCCAGGCCCACCCGGTCGATAAACTCCTCGATTTGCTCGTCAAACAGACGCGACCGCAGCGCCCCATAGAAATCCACCGATTGATCCAAAAAGTGATCGACCAGGGTGGTCATATCCTGCCTGGAGAGGCCGTCCTCGGAAAACATGCCGCCCACAATGCCGATTTTGTCCTCCCGGCTGGGCTCCCAGTAGAACTTTTCCATTCGTCCATCCCGCACTAGGGGCGCGTAGAGGGTGGCAAAATCGTTGCCCGTCACCACAATCGGCACGCGGTGTAGGGGCGTGTCGTCGTAGCTGCCGGGAAGTTGCACGTTCGTGGGATTATCGGCAATGTTCATCAGCGTGGCGTTGACGAGCTGGGTGTTCACCGTGTACTGGGTGCCCGCATCCACTCGGCCCGCCCCGGCATCGAGGTCGTTGATCATCAGCACCGCCATTTTGCCCCGCACCCGAATCAGTTCCGCCGCCTCCCGGTAGCGTAGGCGAATCAGTCGGGCCGGATCCCCCGCATCGGGGCTTTCCAGTTCCCCGGCAGAGATATGGACGACCTCAACCCCCATGGCCTGGTAGACCAATTCACACTGAAAGGTTTTGCCCTCGCCCTTGCGCCCGTGGATACCCAAAATCAGCGGCACC
>JALQST010000454.1:286-2095 GCA_023264315.1 Nodosilinea sp. BSH.14 | reverse complement strand
AGCATCAGCACAATGACCCCGTTGAAGACCTCCTCACCCAAGAGGCCCATCTGGACCCCCACAAAGGTGGCGGCCAGGGTTGCCGCCACCTGGGGTAAGGAGAGGGACCACATGGTGAGGGCCTCGGGCCAGGTGTAGTGGTACAGGAGACGAATGAGGGCACTGGCTAGGAATTTGCTGACCAGGAGACAGAGACAGAGGCCGATCGCCAGGAGGGGATAGCTGCGTAAACTTTGGATAAAGCGGGGGATGTCCAGTAATAACCCCATATCAATGAAAAAGCAGGGAATAAATAGGGTACTGCCTAGGAATTCCACCTTATCTTGAACGGCACTTTTGCCCAGCACGTCGTTAATGGCCAGTCCCGCCAGGAAGGCCCCGACAATCTTGTCCACATTGATCATTTGGGCGACCACTGCCGCTAGGAACATCCCCAAGAGCACAAATAGGAACTGATTGCCCTCCTGCTCCCCCGTGCGCCGGAAATAGGCCCGTCCCGCCCAATCCAAGCCCCAAAGAACGGCTACAGCATAGGCCGCCAGGAGGATCAACTGCCGGACTAAAAATGTGCTACTGAATGATCCGCTGCTCACGGCGACGCAAATTGCCAAAACCAGTAGGGCAGCGGTATCTGTGATGATGGTAGCCCCCACGGTGACGGTGACCGGTTCTGTGCGGACCACCCCTAAACGCCGCACAATCGGAAAGCCCAATAGGGTATGGGACGAGAGTAGGGATCCGATTAAAATCGATGCATTCCAGCCAAAGCCAAAACTGCGCCCGAGGACGGTGCCGCCGATGAGGGGCAGCAGAAAGGTCAGGAACCCAAAAACCAGGGATCGGCTACGGGTTTTGCGGAACTCATCCAGGTCAATTTCGAGACCTGCCACAAACATGAGGTAGACCTTCCCCACATCCGAGAGCAGATTGATCCCTGCATCGTCGGCACTGAGTAAGCCTAGGCCATTCCCTCCCAGTAAAATACCCGCCACCAGAAGTCCCACCAAGCCTGGAAGGCGCAGACGCTCGGCTAGGGGCGGCACCGTTAAAATGGCGAGCAGTAGGGCTGTAAAACCAACGATCGGGCTGTCAGGCAACCCTTGAACCAGAGCATCCATCTGAAAATCCCCTGTGGACACATCGACTAACTGGGGTGCTATTCGCCGGTAATGGAGAGTCCATCAACCCATACCTTCGGGGCAACACCGCCAGGAGTCAGTTTCTCCGTGGCTTCCACCTGGACGATCGATTTCAGCAGTTCCCGGAAGTCACCGGCCACCGTTGCCGACTCAATACTGATTTTTTCGCCCCCCTTCAGTAGCCAGCCATCAAAGGGCAGCGAGAACGAGCCCTCCAACGCCTGGACTCCGGCATGGAGGGCCTGGAGATCATCAATCCAAATCACATTATCGGTGCGCTCAACACTGAGACTGTCATCCCCCGGGGCCGCCGCAAACACATGGTAGAAGTGGGGACTGACGCTGACCTTGGCTCCAAGATTCGCGTGACCAGTCGGTTTGGCCTGCATGCGGCGGGCTGTACCTTCACTGTGGAGGAAATTAGCGAGGATCCCGCCTTGAATGAGATCAATGCGACGGGTGGGGGTCCCTTCGCCATCAAAGGCCGGGGCACCGATATTGGCGGGGTGGAGGGCATCGTCGGCGATCGACAGCAGAGGAGAGGCGATCGACTGACCCAGGGAATCCGCTGTGGAGAGACTGCGGTTGTCGAGGATACTTTGGGCGTTGTAGAGATTGGAAAAGGCACCCACCAGGTCTAAAAAGGCTTCCGGGGAGAAGACAACCAGAT
>JALQST010000454.1:0-276 GCA_023264315.1 Nodosilinea sp. BSH.14 | reverse complement strand
TTTGCCGGAATTCACCCTATGGTAGTCCAGGTGGCTCAGGGTTTTGGTGGCGGTTTCCTCGATGCAACCGGGGATGTCTAGATCCGTGAGAGCATGGCTGACGCGATAGGCCCCGGCGCTGCGGGGTTTGCGGCCTTCCTGATCGGTTTTGGTATAGAGATAGAGGGAGGTGTAGAAGCCCCCTTGGGCGCGGGCGGCTCCGGCGCTGTTGACATAAAAGCGCTCCACGTCCCGCTGGGCAAGACCGTTGTAGGGAACGCTGGCAATGGCTTCGTG
>JALQST010000453.1 GCA_023264315.1 Nodosilinea sp. BSH.14 | reverse complement strand
GAACGGGACTGGCAACTTCAGGCCCAGGCGGCCCAGATTGCCGATCTAGAACGCCAACTCCAAACCCAGGCCGCACAACTGGCGGATCAAGCCCTTCAAATTCAAGCCCTACAAGCCCAGATCGCGCAACTTCAGGCCATGCGCCCCTCGCCCTCCGCTGCAACCACAGCCCAGAAGTCCCCACGTTCCACCACCAAAGCCGCCATCGAAACCCCCTCGCTCTTTGACTTGGCCACCCTCGTCCCGCCCGAGCCATCCGTGGCCACGCCGCCCACCCCCGACGAAGCCCGCTGGCAGCGACAGGCGCGTACCGACCTCGGGGATGGGGTCTGGTTTGGCCTCGGGGAAGCCACCCAGCAGGATCTGCTGCTGGCCTTTCAACGGCGGGAACAATTGGCGCTGCAACCGGATGCCGTGGACTATTCCGCTGCGGCCTTGCCCCTGGTAACGGCCCTAGAGCGGGAAATTTGGGCACCGCTCCTCGCTGGACTGACGGACTACGGCCAGCATAGCCAGGATGCTGAGGTAATCCACCTGGCCCAAGCCCTCGCCCACCACAACAGTTTAGGAATCTTGCCCGGACTGGTGGCGGAGTCCTGGAAAGCCCTCTCCGACAAAACCTTGCAGTCTCCCAGCAAGCCGCATAAACTCGCCCAGAAAACTATCCAGGCCGACGCTTGGGCCGAGGCTTGGCCCATCGACAACGACCCCCTTCACGACACCCACCGTGTCCTCCTCGATGAATTTCTCCAGGGCTGGGCGCACCCCTTTGCCCGATGGCTCACCGCCATCCCCGAAGACGCCGCCACCGCCCTCGCCCAGGTGCATCAACTGCACCAAATCGCCCGCAGCCCCCAGCCCATGCCGCCCTGGCAGCACCATCTACTGCAACAGTGGGTGGTGGGAGAGCGCCGCAAGAGAGGTATTCTGTCAACCCTGCTCCGGGTCGTGTGATCGACCGATCTTGGCTATCGTTGAACGGTGCGGGTGGGTTTTCGAGGATGTTCGACGATTGGCTAGGTCACAGGCCCAAGCCGCTGTGCCACAGTGGGGTTGGGAATCCAGGTCATTGCCCCCCAGGTCATTGCCCCGCTGTGGGCTTGGAGATCAGCACGATGAAAGAACCGCACCTGTCTCAGAAAAAACACCCTTCCCAGCCCCCGAAGGGGCACACCCCAGATCCGTTTCGGCTCCGGCCCTTTGCGCCCGTTTCCGAGGAGCAGGCCCGAGATCGCACCGGTGGCGTTTCTGAACCCTCCCTCCACACCTTTTCCATCCAAGACCCCAGCGGTACCCATCGGCACCCGATTCAACCCAAGCTCACCATCGGCGCACCGGGCGACAGGTATGAGCAGGAAGCCGACCGCGTTGCCAGTCAGGTGGTGCAACAGATTCATTCTCCCAACGCCAACGCAGCCCCAGCCGTCCAACGGGAAACCGCACCCGAGGAAGAGGAACTGCAAATGAAGCCCGAGCTTCAGCGGGACGCCATGCCCGAGGAGGAGGAACTACAAATGCGCCCCGCCACCGAAGCCGTGGCCGGAGGGCCAGCGTCAGAATCCTTGGAATCTGCCATTTCCCAGGCCAGGGGCAGCGGTCAACGGTTAGACCCTGCCCTACAGCGGCAAATGGGCCAAGCCATGGGGGCCGACTTCAGCGGCGTCACCATCCACACCGATACCCAATCCGATCACCTCAATCGTTCCATCCAGGCTAAGGCCTTCACCACCGGGCAGGATATTTTCTTCCGCCAGGGAGCCTATCAGCCAGCCAGCCGGGGCGGACAGGAACTCCTAGCCCACGAACTCACCCATGTGGTGCAGCAAAGTGGGGGATTGGCGAGCCGTTCGCCTGCCTAGCCCTCCTCGGTTGATCACCAAGCCCCCAAAACCTCACCCCCAGCCCCTCTCCTTGGAGGAGAGGGGTGAGGGAATGTCCTAGATTCCCAGGCGGGTGCGGGTTTGGGCTCCCACCACGCCATCGGCTACCAGGCGGCGGCTGGTTTGGAACTGTTTGACAGCTCGATCCGTACCGGGGCCAAAAATGCCGTCATCGGCAACGGCAAACCCAGCGCGGGTGAGGGCTTGCTGCAAGGCCCTCACATCC
>JALQST010000452.1 GCA_023264315.1 Nodosilinea sp. BSH.14 | reverse complement strand
TGGCGGATCCCCTGGCTACACTGGCTAATTTCGGCGTTGAGTGGAACCGTCGAAATCGAGAAACAAACCGCTTGGCTGAAGTAAGATAGCGAGAGGCTGAGGCGCGTGAACGCGAAATTAGCCGAGATCGATTCACTCCGCTGGGGAACGGTGTGGGAGGGCTTGGCTGGGGCGAGAAATGCCGCGTTGGGTAAGTCCCACATCGATGTCGCGCAGGAGTTGGGTATCGGCCTCGGAGAGGGGATGCGCCTGGGCCAAACTGGGCTGCAAAAAGTCGAAGGCGGCGAGGAACTGGGCTGGATTGGCCGCGATGGGGGCATCGAGGTGGGCCGGGATGACGCGCTCAAACTGCCAGGTGGCCACTTGTTTGGCCCAGGTGAGTACTTCCCGCGGCCCTCGGTTGAAAATCAGGGTTTTCAGGATCGGGGCAACGGAGAGTTTGCCCTGGTTGTGCAAGGCTTGGAATGAAGCTGACCAATTGGGCTGCCAGCGGAAGGGATAGAGGCCGAAGTAGTTTTGGCGGGAGCGGTCGGGAGCCTGTTTCGCTTCGCGGAACATCTCCCCGGTGGTGGCTACTTCTAGGGTGCTGGGTCGAAAGTAGAAGGCAAAGAGGGCAATCCGCTGCCAGCCTTTCCGGCGATTATCCGGCGTGTCTAGGATGGCATCGGCGGGGCTATCCTTGGCATGGAACAGCAGGGGAAAGGGATTGATCTGCAAAATGGCCGGGGGATCGGCGGGGATAGACACGACCGCATCTGTCACCATCAGGGTGCGGCTGGCCCGGTGGAAGCAGGCGGTTTCGCCAAAGGGGCCTAGACCCAGGGAAATAGGTGCCAGCAGGGCACAGTCCACCTGATCCGCAAAGGGGAGACAAGAACTGTCCTCCGGAATCAGTTGGGTGCGATCCCCCGGTAGCCCTAGCCAGGGCAGGGGCAAATTGAGCGGGAAGCTCCACTGGTTCGGAGTGGCATAGACCTGGGCCTGGGGAAAGCGGCGGGCAAAGGGGCCAACAAAGACCTTATGCTCGATCCCCGTCACCGTGGACAGGATAATGTAGCGCACCGGGCCATGGCGATCTTCGAGTTCCCGCAGCAGGCGCACACATTCCGCTGTGGGCGCAACCGGGGAGTACACCAACAGTCCCCGAGGTTCTAGCCGCACCACGGTCATCCTGATGGGCACCACCACATAGAAAATGCCCTGGAACTGGTCAAAGGTCCACACCGTATCCGTCACAACTTCGGTGCGCAAGGTGGGACGCTGGCCATAGGGATAGAGCGGCACCAGGGGCCAAAAGGGCCAAGCGGTGTCACGACGGGCATGGAACACAGCAGGGAAAGCGGTCATGGACAATTCGGTGGAAATGTGGTGATCGGTAAGCTTTGCAATCGGGTTCGCCGTCAGATCCAATCGATCAGGGCTATTATCGCCCAATTTTACGGCGGTGCTAACTTCCCTTAGTGAGCGGAGTCAGGACAAGGGGAGCAGCGGTAATGTGGGGGCTACGTCAAAAAAAGCCCCCGTCCTAGGACAGGGGCTATCCAGAATGGAGCCAAGCTATCAAACGGCTTCACTCCGATCTGGCGAGGGTTGACCTCAATTAGTCGAGGTCGCCCATGGCCAGCACGGGCTCAGACTCACGGTCGATACCTTTCTCGAAGCCAGCTTCAGCCGCGCGGGCGCGACCCGCGTGCCAGAGGTGGCCCACCAGGAAGAAGAAGCCCAGCACGAAGTGGGAGGTAGACAACCACTGGCGGGGGTTCACGAAGTTCACGGAGTTGATCTCGGTGATCACGCCACCCACGGAGTTGATGGAGGCGTTGGGCGCGTGAGTCATGTACTCAGCAGCGCGGCGCACCTGCCAATCTTGGATGTCGTTGGTCAGCTTGTCGAGGTCAAGACCGTTGGGGCCGCGCAGGGGCTCCAGCCAGGGGCCTTGGAAATCCCAGAAACGCATGGTTTCACCACCGAAGATGATCTCACCGGTGGGGGAGCGCATCAGGTACTTACCTAGACCCGTTGGGCCTTGGGCAGAACCGATGTTGGCACCCAGGCGCATGTCGCGCACCAGGAAGGTCATGGCCTGAGCCTGGGAAGACTCGGCGTTGGTGGGGCCGTAGAACT
>JALQST010000451.1 GCA_023264315.1 Nodosilinea sp. BSH.14 | reverse complement strand
TCCATCGCCGCCTCGAAGCCGGCGGTGTCCACCGTGAGCCCGTGCTCCTCGGCGATCTCCTCGGTGAGCTCCAGGGGGAAGCCGTAGGTGTCGTAGAGCTCGAAGGCCTGCTCGCCGGAAATCTGCCGGGGCTTGCTGGCGAGCACCTCGGCCAGGAGCTTCTCACCGCGCTCCAGGGTCTCCAGGAAGCGGGCCTCCTCGCGGGCCAGTTCGGCCAGGATCAGCTCGCGGCGCTCGCCCAGCTGGGGGTAGGCGGCGGCCATCAGGGCGATCGCCGCCTCCCCCATGGCCTCCAGGAAGGGGCGATCGATGCCCAGCAGCCGGCCGTGGCGCACCACGCGGCGCAGCAGTCGGCGCAGCACGTAGCCCCGGCCCAGGTTGGAGGCGGTGACGCCGTCGGCGATCAGCTGGCTGATGGCGCGGCTGTGGTCGCCGATCACCTTCAGGCTGGTTTTTGCCTTCTCATCGAGGGCGTGATAATCAACTCCTGCCAGACCCGCCGCCGTTTCGATCAACGGATAGATGAGATCGGTTTCGTAGTTGTTCGGCACCCGCTGCAGGATCTGGGCCATGCGCTCCAGACCCATGCCGGTGTCGATGCTGCGGCGGGCCAGGGGCATCAGGGCCCCGGCCGCGTCGCGGTTGTACTGCATGAACACCAGGTTGTAGAACTCGATGAAGCGGCTGTCGTCCTCCAGATCGATGCCGTCGTCGCCCAGTTCGGGCTTGAAGTCGTAGTAGATCTCCGAGCAGGGGCCGCAGGGGCCGGTGGGACCGGACGCCCAGAAGTTGTCGGCCTCATCCATGCGGATGATCCGTTTCGGGTTCACCCCCACCCCATCGCGCCAGATCGCCTCGGCTTCGTCGTCTTCGCGAAACACGCTCACCACCAGATTCCTCGGGCTGAGCCCGAACAGCTCGGTGCTCAACTGCCAGGCCCACTCGATCGCCTGCCGCTTGAAATAATCGCCGAACGAGAAGTTTCCGAGCATCTCGAAGAACGTGTGATGGCGCGCCGTGCGGCCCACGTTCTCGATGTCGTTGGTGCGGATGCACTTCTGGCTGCTGGTGGCGCGCGGCGCCGGCCGCTCCGCCTGGCCGAGAAACACCGGCTTGAACGGCAGCATGCCGGCGATGGTGAGCAGCACCGTGGGGTCGTCGGGCACCAGGGAGGCGCTGGCCATGCGCCGGTGGCCGCGCTGCTCGTAGAAGCGCAGGAACGCCTCGCGGATCTCGGCGCCGGAGCGGGGGCGGGGGCCGGGAGCGGGGGCGGGCGCGGCGGTCATGACGGCGGGAGCGGCCGGGGCGGAAAATCCATGATCCCATCGGGCCCGCTGCGGCCGCGCCCGCCGTCAGGGGGGCGAGGAGAGGGCGACCGTTCATGATCGGCGCGTGAACTCAGCTTCTCCGTTGCTGGACACCGCGGATGACCGGCACCGCCGCGCGCGGATGCGGCTCTTCTCTCTGGGCTGGGCGCTGCTGGCCGCCCTGGGGGCGGCCGTGGTGGCAGCGTGCCTGGCCTGGCGGACCGGCCCGGCGGCGCTGGATCCGCTGCTGCGCTCCGGCGGCTGCGGCCTGTTCTATGGCCTTCTTGCGTTCCACCTGCAGCGCGTCGACCCCGATGACCCGCACCTGCAGGCCGGTCTGGTGGGGGCGGTGTGCGGGATCCGCAGCCTGGCCACGCCGCTGTCCCTGCCGCCGCTGCCGCTGTCGGATGGCATGGTGGACGCGGCGGGGTTGGCCGCATTCCTGCCAACAGTGATGATGGATGCGCTGCGCGGCTGGCTGCCGCTCTGGCTTCCCCCGATCGGCAGCGCCCTGGCGCTGCACGGAGCCCTCCGCCTGCTGCCCGCCCTGCGGCCATGAGCCTGCTGCACGCCACCTGGCTGTTCCCGCCCGAAGGCTCCGGCGGACGGCTGTTTCTCTGGGCCGACACCTGGCGGGTGGCGGCGCCGGTGGTGCCGGGCGGCGCGCTGAGCGACCACCCGCTCGCCCTCAGCCAGGACGACCTGGCCGGCTGGCTCGACGACCACGACCTCTGGAGCGAAGCCCTGCGGCCGGCCTTCGCCACCCTCACCCTGCCAAGCCGCCGCCAGGCGGCTCGCGGCCGCAAGCGCGCGGAGGGCTCCT
>JALQST010000450.1 GCA_023264315.1 Nodosilinea sp. BSH.14 | reverse complement strand
GAGGTAAAAGGCCCGTATCGCTGGCCAGAAGACGGAAATTGTTAGCGCTACCAGGGCAGGCAGCAAAAACAGGTAGGGCACCGCCGCCTGGGGAATTTGGGCGGGTAGTCGTTCTAAACGGTAGAGGTTGCGGCGGGGAGAGGTGGTCATGGGGTGGATGATCCCAGGAAAATCCCTCTGATTGTAAGGCTTAGGCGCGTTGGGGCAAGGGGTGAGGGCAAGGGAGACCTTGCGATCTAAGGTTGCGATCTAATCTGGGACAGGGGCCGGATGAAGCCTCAGGCCAACCAGCAAGCGAGGGGGAAGATGAGGTATTGGAGGAAAAAAAGTTTCCAGATGAACTGATAGAAGTTGGGGTAGGAGAGGGTGGCGGTGGGGCGGTGGGGATAGAGGGGAGCCACGCGGCAGCTGGCGATCCACAGGGTGGCTAGGGCAAGGAGGTGAGTCATGATGATCAGCGGACGGTTGACCCCCGTGAGCCAAGGGGCCACCAACACCATGCCGAGATAGCATGCGGTGAGGATTCCCCTTGCGAGGTTAAAGACCGGACGCTGCCCGAGGCGAACGGACAGGGTACTGATGCCGTAGCGGTGATCGCCCTCGATGTCCGGAATATCTTTGAATAGGGCGATGGCAATGCTGAACAGCAGAATAAATCCGGTTAAGGCCCACACCCGATCTGGAATGGTGAGGGGGTGCCCCAGGCGGTGGCTAAAGTGAAGGAACAGCCCGAGGTTTACCACGGCCCCCCGCACCGCCAAGATACAGAAGGAGGCCCAGAAGGGAAACCGCTTGAGCCGTAGCGGGGGCAGGGAGTAGGCCGTGCCAAGGGCTAAACTGAGGCCCACCGTGGCCAGTAACCACGGCCCGCCCCACCAAGCCCCGCCGAGGGATCCTAACCCGGCCAGGGCCACAATCCAGCGGCCATCGGCGATGGAAAACGCCCCTGATGCTAGGGGGAGGTGAGGCTTGTTGATGCGGTCAATGGCGATGTCCTCAAGTTGGTTGAGGCCAACGATGTAGAGATTGCCCAGCAGGCAGGCGATCAGGGCGATCCCCACCCCAACCAGCCCCGTCCCCGACGGTAGCGGCCCAGCATCCAGCCCCGCCAGAACCACGGTAGCTAGGCCTAAGACGCTGAGACTGGTGCCGATGACCGTGTGGGGTCGCCAAAATTTCCACAGGGCATAGATCCAGCGCCCGGGAGTTTGGTGAAATCGTAAACGGGGGGAATAGTCCTGGGGGGACACAGTCACGGGAACCTCAGAGGGCAACAGATCGCGCCGAAATCTGCTTCTAGCTTATCGGCAGTTGTCCATCCCCGCCCTATCAATCTTCTAGCGGAGGGCCAGGAAGACGCGGAGACGGCCTATGCTGAGGGGATCCCCCAACCTCTAGTATGTAAAGGAATAGGCAGCAGCGTCGTGCTGCTCCACCGCTACGATTTACCTCGCTAGACCCATGATGGATCCAACGATTGATCACTTTTCCGTACAGGTCAATGGAGAGGCCAAGCTGTGCCCACCGGCTACCACTCTGCCGACGTTTCTGGTTGCCCTGGGGCTGAATCCGCGACTGATTGCCGTGGAATATAACGGTGAAATTCTCCATCGCCAACGTTGGGAAACCACCCAAATTCATCCCAATGATCGATTGGAAATTGTCACCATTGTGGGTGGTGGCTAGGCCAGGAAATCCAGGTGAACGAAAAAAGTGTGGCCGGGACGCCCAAGTCATGGGTACCCAACGCTACGCCATCGCTGGAATCCACCTCGGTCCTCTGAATCAATCTGCGTGGGTGTGTTGGTTGGTGGCCCAAGGCGCTGGTACTGGTTTGGAGCGATAGCCCGCCATGCCATCACGCCACCCACCGCAACGGCGATGCCTAGGGCACCGCTGATCACTCAACTCGGTATTTGGGAGTGCAGATCCGCTTGGGGTTGAGTGGGTAGGGTGTGGAGGTGGCCCTGGTCTTGGTCTCGGTAAACTAGGTGATCGGCGGCAACCTGGGCGGCGGCTCCGGTGAGACACTGAATTGGCACCCAGCGGGTTTGCAAGGCCCGTTGCACCCTATCCCGTAGGCCGCTGTTGATGTCGCCCTTGAGAATTTCGGGGCTGCGGTTGACGATCACAATCTTCAGGTCG
>JALQST010000044.1 GCA_023264315.1 Nodosilinea sp. BSH.14 | reverse complement strand
GAAAGACGATGGCGACTCCGCTCCGCTTCGTCGCCTCGGCGTTCATCCCGACACTCACGCCCCGCGTAGAGTGTGGGGCTTCCCCGATTAAGCTAAAAGGTATCCCACCTTAGCAGCCCAGTGCCCAGCGTCGGAGATGGAAGCGAGTTTCTAGCGACTGAAGCCTTTGGCTAATCTCGAACTCAGGTTTAGTAGGTCTTGGCGGGGGGAGGATCGTGGGTTGTGTCTGTGATGTTATCGGCCCCGATGGTCAGGGCAAAGGGAAGGTTATCGTTGGCTTGGGAGATCACCACGATTTCGTAATAGCCCGATTGGGGCAGTTCTCCGGCCCAGGTGGTTTGGTCGGAATGGGCCAAAATATAGGGCAATTCTGGGGTCGGTACGGGCAGGTAGATGGACAGGCGAGTAGACTCTGGGGAGGCCTGAAGGAAGAGTCGCATCAGTTGGCCCTGGCGCAGGTTCACAATATAGATGTGGCCATCGCCCGGGGTGAGGGTGCCCGTAGTCAGATAGTCAAAGCGATTGGGCTCAAAGCGAATTTCCGTTAGGGCTTCACCGTTGAGAATGGCGGTGACGCGATCCTGGGTCAGCGCCATAAACACTTGATCCACCGGGGTTTCCACAAAGCCCGATTGGGTGCGTCCGGGGAATAGGGCCTCAAACCTAGCCTGGGCCAAATCCTCTAGGGCCTTACGACTGACGTAGCGTTCGTTGACCTGGCGCTGCCACCGGTCTTGATCCACGGGGCTATAGCGGCCCAATTTGGCCCTTGCCTCGGGGCTCAGGTGGGTCTCTAGGCGGTCTAGGTGGGCCGTGGCCATGGCATCCCACTCCTCCCGCAGGGCCGCGTCCTTAGGTTGATTGGTTAGGGGCGTCCCTTGCCGGTTGGGGTGCTGCTCAAAGAAAAACTGATCCGTGAGGGTTACGAGGTAGGCCCAGTCCACCCCCAGGGTGGTCGCCCGGTCACGCAGGGCCTGTTGACGGGCTTGCTCGATCTCATCGCGGGTGACATTCTGGGCCTCACCCGTGGCCGATGTGCGCCAGCCGAGGGGATCGATCCACCAGCCTAGCCCCGTTGCAATTCCCAACACCAAGGCTCCCCCCACAAGGGCGGGGAAGCCCCGGGCCGGCCAACGCGTTTGGCCGGCCCGGGCGGGCAGGACGGTATAGGTTGGGGCAGGATATACCGGGGCGGGGTAGATCGGGGCGGATGGAGTCACCTCTGGGGGCTGGGACGGCCAGGGATGACCGTAGGTTGGGACTGGTGGCGGCGTCAGGGGGCGGAGAAAGCGGCGGGGTGGGGCCACAACCACCGTCGGCGGCAAATCGTCGGGCGGTGGGGGCACGGCGGCCTGCATCCGGAGAGGCAGGGGGGTGCCGTCATCGGCGGAGGATCCGTAGGGGTTGGGCACCTTCAGCATGGCCATCACCTGACTAGCGGTTTGGGGCCGCTGGGCTGGATCTGGACTCACCATCTGCGCTAGGGTCTGCCGCAGCCGATCCGACACCTCCACCTGATCCGGCCAGATCCAGGCCTGTTTGCGCTCGTCATAGCCTTCACTCGGTTCCTTGCCGGTCAGCAGCACCATGGCCGTCATGGCGAGGGCATAGAGGTCGTCCGTTGGGTTGGCGAGACCTGTCTGGGCCTGGGTTTTGGGGATATATCCCCCATGGCCCAGGCGGGTGATGGTGCCCTGGGGAGAACAGTAGGGTCGGGACACCCCCATCTGGTGACGCACATTCACTAGCAATTGCTTAACGCTGCCAAAGTCGATCAACACTGGACGACCATCGGCGTTGCGCTGCACCAGGTTATCCGGGGAAATATCGCAATGCACAAGGCCCAGCCCATGCAGGTACTGCAAGACGGGCAGCACCTGGGCCAGGATCGGCATCACCTCTGCCTCAGAAAGCTGCCCCCCCTGGGCCTGACGACGGGCTAGCACCTGGCGATAGGTGGGGCCTTCCACGTAGTCCTGCACTAAAAACAGCCGATCTTCGTCCCGCAACAGTTCCCGAAACCGAGGAATGTGGGGGTGATCCAACTGGTAGAGCAGGCTGGCCTCGCGCTCAAACAGCATTTGGGCCTGATCCAGCGCCACCTTGCCCTGTACCTGGGGGTTGAACTCGCGCAGGACGCACAACTCCTGGAAGCGGTGGGTATCTTCGGCGAGCCACGTTTGGCCAAACCCTCCGCTACTGAGCTGTCGCAAAAGGCGATAACGCCCCCCTAGCCGCTGTTCTCTTTGTTTCGCTGCCTCCATCGATTTGCCCTCGGCACGTTCACTATCTCAACCTGTCGGCTCAGGCACTGAATGGCTAACGTGGGATGCCTGTTAGAACCCTTGCTGCACAAGGCTGCCGGGAAGCGAGAAATGAAGGATCACACGTTTAGGAAGCAGTGCCGTTGAGACCATGTAGCCTCCTGCGGTGGCGTAGATATTTTTGATGTTCTCAGTATAGGTGACACTCTTCACGCTAAAGCAACGGAGATTCTTGGTTGAGCCATAGGCTGGCAAGCCCATGAGGCGGATAATTTTGGTGCGTTCTGCCGAGAGGTTGCTGACCTGCTGGGCAGTTTCCACGGAAACCAGCAGACGCTGGGCTGGGTCGGCGGCGTCATTCAGGACATGGGTGGCCAGAATGAAGCGACGATGGCGCTGTTGGCCCTGGGCCTTGTACCAAGAGGCTGCGGACAGGGGAGTGCGGGATGCTCCCCTGTCGTTCTACCGTCTACCGAGACTAGTGCAGGAAATGCCGCACACCGGTGAGGGCCATGATGATACCCAGTTCGTTGGCAGCTTTGATGGAGTCTTCGTCCTTGCGACTGCCTCCGGGTTGCACGATGGCGCGAATGCCAGCGGCGGCGGCGGTGCGGACAGAGTCATCGAAGGGGAAGAAGCCATCGCTGGCCAGGATAGCTCCCTGGGCCTTGTCTCCGGCCTGGGCGAGGGCGATGCCGACGGAGCCGACCCGGTTCATTTGGCCTGCGCCGACACCGAGGGTTTGGTGCTGGTTCGTCACCACAATGGCGTTAGATTTAACGTGCTTCACCACCCGCCATGCAAAGAGTAATTCCGACAGATCGGCCTCGGTGGGCTTGGTGTCGGTGACGATCTGCCAGGTAGCGGGGTCGTCGCGGAGGGTGTCGGGGTTTTGTAGCAGGAATCCCCCGGCAATGGCCATCACCGCCTGCTGTGGCCCGGTCAGCAGGTCTTCTAGCACCAGCACCCGCAGATTTTGCTTTTTGGCTAGGATCTCCCGCGCAGCGGCATCGCAACCGGGGGCGACGATGCACTCTAGGAACGTACCCGTGAGTTGTTGGGCGGTGTCGGCGTCAATCACCCGATTCAGCGCCACAATGCCCCCAAAGGCAGAGGTGGAATCGGCCTCGTAGGCCCGCTGGTAGGCAGTGGCGAGGGTGTCGCCCATGGCCACGCCGCAGGGGTTGGTGTGCTTGAGGACGGCGGCGGCGGGTTGGTCGTCGGGAAATTCGGCAATGATGCGGCGGGCGGCTTCCAGATCCACCAGGTTGTTGTAGCTGAGTTCCTTACCCTGAAGCTGCTCGGCCCCGGCCCAACCCGTGGCAGTGGCCCCTGTGCAGTACCAGGCGGCGCTTTGGTGGGGGTTTTCGCCGTAGCGTAGGGTGGCGTGTTGCTGGCCGATCATGGCCCACTGGGGCGGCATTCCTGCGCCTTCGGTATTGGCCTCCGTGAGGTAGGTAGCGATGGCTTGGTCGTAGTTTGCGGTGTGCCAGAAGGCAGCTTGGGCACAGGCTTGGCGGAAGCTCAGGGGCACTTGGCCTTGGTTGGCCCGCATCGCGTCTAGGTAATCGGCGTACTGGTTGGGCTGGCAGAGAATCGTCAAATAGGCATGGTTCTTGGCGGCGGCTCGTACCATGGTGGGGCCACCGATGTCGATCTGCTCAATGGCCTCCGGCAGAGTGACGCCATCCTTGGCGATGGTTTGCTCGAAGGGATACAGGTTGACCACCACGAGGTCGAAGGGGCGAATGTTATTGGCGGCGAGATCGGCCTCATCCTTGGCCATATCGGGCCGCGCCAAAATGCCGCCGTGGATGCGGGGATGCAGGGTCTTCACCCGTCCGCCCAAAATTTCCGGCGATCCGGTGTAGTCTGACACCTTGGTCACGGGCAAGCCTGCTTCGGCCAAGGTGCGAGCCGTGCCGCCGCTGCTGACAATCTCAAACCCAAACTCGCTCACGAGCGCCTGGGCCAATTCCACGAGACCCGTTTTGTCTGATACGCTCAGCAGTGCCAGCCGTGCCATAATCCTTACCCTATCGTTTCTGCAAGCCCTTACTATATCGAAAAGCTGGTCAGGACGTTCTTACCGTTGCGGGCTGGCATCATGCACTGAGGTTATTGTTCTATGGTTTTTGCTCGTGTTGGATCTATCGCGACCCTCGCCTTGGCTTGTTTCCTGGGCGCAGCGGCCTGTACTTCCTCGGTGGAGGAGAACAACTCCGAAGCACCGGATACCGAAACCCCAGCCATGGGAGAAACGGCCTCCGACAGTGTTTCCTGGGACGAGGTGGAGAGCCCTGCGGGGGGCACCGTCAAACAACTGACCCTGTCCGGCCCTGAGGTGGCGGCGATGGTGGCCTGTGACCAGCAGGGTTTTGTGCCCTTTAGCTATCGTGATACGGGCCTGGATTGGGTGGGTTGTCAGGTGCCGAACCCCAGTGATGCCGTTGGCCCAGAGTCGGCCCTGCTGGAGCCCCAATTGGCCGATGGGCCTAGCCCCGTCGGTGGCACGGTACCCATGATTACCCTTCCTGGCCCCCAGAGTGCGATTACCGTACTATGCAACACGGGTACCCCCTTCCTCTACGAGGATCAGGGCACCTGGGTAGGCTGTCAGGGCTAACCTTCACCCCTAGGGCGTAACGTGGCCAGCGCATTAGGCTGGCCACGGGCTAGCGCACCTGGGACTTGAGGAGGGTATTGGGCAGGGTCATCAGTTTGCGGCCAGAGGGGACATAGGCCCGTTGGCTAAAGACGTCATAGCCGTTTGCTTCGATGACATCCAGGATTTGGCGGTACAGATCCAACGCCGCCCACACCGGCCAGCGGGCATCGGGGCTGAGCAGGCTAATCCCGGCCTCGGCCTCGGCGTAGTACCGACGGGCACGGTCAATTTCAAAGGCCATTAGGGATCGCCAACGATCATCGACGACGCCAGCCATCAGATCGGCTTCGGTGTAGTTGAACCGGGCAAGATCCTCCAGGGGTAGGTAAATTCTTCCCCGACGAGCATCTTCGCCCACGTCCCGCAGGATGTTGGTGAGCTGGTTGGCAATGCCGAGGGCCACGGCTTGGGGGGTAGGGTCGATGGGTTCCTGGGGATGCCAGGGAGCTGTGTATTGCTCCGAGTCTACGCCCATGACCGTGGTGGACATCAGACCCACGGTGCCCGCCACTCGGTAGCAGTAGAGTTCTAAATCCTGAAAGGTGTCGTAGCGATTGCGGTGCAAGTCCATGCGCTGGCCCGCAATCATATCCCGGAAGGGCTGGATATCGAGGGGGAACTTCTCCAGGGTGTCCACGAGGGCCACGTCTTCATCGTCCACCGGACATCCCCCAAAGACGGATTCAAGCTGAGCTTCCCAGCGGTCGAGGGTCTTCTCGTTGGTGAACTGGGCCTGGGGGCCATCCACCAGTTCATCGGTTCTCCGACACCACAAATAGATGGCCCAGATGGCGCGTCGCTTGGCCGGAGCCATCAGCAGGGTGCCCATGTAGAAGGTCTTGGAGTATTGCGCCGTAACTTGACGACAACGCTCGTAGGCCTCCTCCACGGAGGAGAGGGATGGGCGTGGGGGAGAATCAGTCAGTTGCAGCATCAATATCTCAAACTGGAGAAGGTAAATCTCAGACCGACCACAGGTGTCTCTGCTTAACTAGCCTCTCATAACTGCACCCAACTTGGGCAAAACCATCAAAATTGACTCACGGGAGCCCAGATTACACAGCATTTCGCAGTGGACATGGCCAGGAAACGAAAATACGCCAACAGTCAAGGGGCTATGGCCTGTAGGCCAGATCTTGGCGCAGAACACGGAGGGTAATGGTGTTGATTATATGTTGCATTCTGTAACATATGCCGAAAATTCCGATTTCGCTAGCACGCCCCCCAGCAGGACAACGGTTCAGCAATTCTCATTTTGGCAAATTGGCCGTTCACCCTGAGCCTGTCGAAGGGTGAAAAGGCTTCGACAGGCTCAGCCTGAGCGGTATTGTATTCGCCAGCCTAGTCATACTGAGAATTGCTGACAACGGTTGGCCTGCGTCCCAAAGTTGGGCGAGCCCAGATAGAATAGAAAGCTGCACTCCTTCGGTTCCAGGGAAGGATTCACGGTGCCCCTGGGAGCCTGGAACGTTCTAGGACGCTACGCACGACCTAGGAACCATGGCTCAGCGGCCTAGGCTTCCCATCGTGGATCGCCCTCGGAATCGTTCGGTGCGGATTGCCTGTCCATTTCGATGCTTGCGGGGAGCCCAACTCGTGTCTGAAACTAATTTTGACTTGCTTGTTCAATCCGATCCCCTACTGGCCACCATTGTGCAGCGGGAACTGCAACGCCAGCGGGATCACCTGGAACTGATCGCCAGCGAAAACTTCACCTCGGCGGCGGTGATGGCGGCCCAGGGGTCGGTGCTTACCAATAAATATGCGGAAGGGTTGCCCAACAAGCGCTACTACGGCGGCTGCACCTTTGTGGACGAGGCCGAGCAACTGGCCATCGACCGGGTGAAGGAACTCTTCGGGGCCGCCCACGCCAACGTGCAGCCCCACTCCGGTGCCCAGGCCAACTTTGCGGTGTTCCTGGCCCTGCTGAATCCGGGCGACACGATCATGGGGATGGACTTGTCCCACGGTGGCCATCTCACCCACGGTTCCCCTGTGAACGTGTCGGGCAAGTGGTTCAAGGTGGTGCAGTACGGGGTCAGCCGCGAGACCGAACAGCTTGACTTCGACGCCATCCGTGCCCTGGCCCTAGAGCATCGGCCCAAGCTGATCATCTGCGGCTATTCCGCCTATCCTCGCACCATTGATTTTGAAGCCTTCCGCGCCATCGCCGACGAAGTGGGCGCGTACCTAATGGCCGACATTGCCCACATCGCAGGTCTCGTCGCCGCTGGGCTGCACCCCAACCCCGTGCCCCACTGCGATGTCGTCACCACCACCACTCACAAAACCCTGCGCGGCCCTCGCGGTGGCTTGATTTTGACCCGCGATGCTGAACTGGGCAAGAAGTTCGACAAGGCCGTCTTCCCCGGCACCCAGGGCGGCCCCCTAGAGCATGTCATCGCCGCCAAGGCCGTGGCCTTTGGGGAAGCCCTGCGGCCTGAATTTAAGACCTACTCGGCCCAGGTGATTGAGAACGCCCAGCGGCTGGCTTCCCAACTGCAAAATCGCGGATTTAAAGTGGTTTCCAACGGCACCGACAACCACCTGGTGCTGGTGGATCTGCGTTCCATCGGGATGACCGGGAAGCGGGCCGACCAGCTCGTCAGCACCGTCAACATCACGGCCAACAAGAACACGGTGCCCTACGACCCTGAATCCCCCTTTGTCACCAGCGGTCTGCGCCTGGGTTCCCCCGCCATGACCACCCGTGGCCTGGGCAGCGACGAGTTCGCCACCATTGCCGATATCATTGCGGCGCGTCTATTGAATCCAGAGGATACCGCAATGGAAAGCCAGTGCCGAGATCGGGTCGCTTCCCTGTGCGAGCGCTTCCCGCTCTATCCCCATCTGGGGGGCCGGGTTCCGGCGCTGGTCTAAGCCTCCGCTCCATGGGTTAGGTCATCAGAACTTCATGGAGAAAGGCCGTGAAGGTTAAGGTTTTGCCTTCACAATCTGTCATAATCTCTATGGAGTTTGGTCTATCTGGGCGAAGTCACATTATCCTATGGACTTGATCTAGGCCTAAGGGCTTGGGCATCGTCCAGGCTGCGGGTAGCCAGGGGCCGCTGTCTGGCCCAACCCCTGGCCGGAGGTTCCTACCGATCCCGTCAGCCTCGGCTAGCCGAGCTGATCCCCCAGTCCCCGGTTGGATCAGACGTTGGCCCACCCCGTTAAGTTTCCTCCCCCCTAGGAGCTCAGATGCCGTTTCATCTGTATCACGTTGCCGCCTTTGTCATTTCCCTAGCCGTCGTGCTAATCACCACACCCCTTGTGCGCCGCATTGGCCTCAAAAGTGGACGGGTGGATCTGCCGGGGGGGCGTAAGGTTCACAGCCAGCCCATGGTGCGGCTGGGGGGCGTGTCGATTTTTCTTGGCACCTTCACGGCCTTAGTTTTAGCCTGGGCCATGGGGGGGGTCGTGGATGGTAACGGGCAATACCTGCCGCCCCCCCAGGAGTTTCAAATTTGGGGCGTCACCATCGGCGGTTTGTCCTTCTTCCTAATCGGGCTGATGGATGATCTGTTTGGCCTATCTCCCCTCAGTCGCTTAATCATGCAGGCCCTTGTTGCCACCATTGCTTGGCATGTCGGCGTCAGTATCGATTTCCTCACCGTTCCCTTTTATGGCCTGATCCAACTGCCCGATTGGGTGAGTTTACCCGTCACCCTGTTTTGGCTGGTGGGCATGGCCAACGCCATCAACTGGATCGACGGGCTGGATGGGCTGGCCGCTGGGGTCTCGGGCATTGCGGCCATGGTGATGATGGTGGTCTGTCTATTTATGGGCCAACCCGCCGCCGCCCTGATTGCCGCCGCCCTCGCGGGGGGAGCCCTGGGCTTTCTTCGCTATAACTTCAATCCGGCCAAAATTTTCATGGGCGATGGCGGAGCCTACTTCATGGGCTTTACCCTGGCCGGGGTGGGCATCATTGGCCTGGTCAAAACCGTGACCACCGCCGCCGTGCTGTTGCCCTACCTCATTTTGGCGGTGCCCATCCTGGATATGTCCGCCGTCATCCTAGATCGCCTGCGTTCCGGCAAATCGCCCTTCATCGCCGATAAACGCCACCTGCACCACCGCCTCCTCCAAGCTGGGCTGTCCCACCGAGTGACGGTTTTGTTTATCTACGTCCTCACCCTCTGGGCCGGCAGCTTGGCCCTCGCCTTTGCGGGAATTCCCAGCGGGCTAGCCTATGCCCTGGGGGCCACTGCCCTCCTCAGCTACACCGGCTGGCGTCTGCGTCAGCAGGCCCGATAGCGCCAAAATTCGGTTCACGGTAGCAACCCTTTACGGTTAGGCTGGAATCACCGTTTCTCCGTTCAAGCCCCTTCGACCCATGGGACAGCGCTTTCGCTTCGCCATCGTCAGCGACCCCCACATCGCCCTGCCGGACACCATCCCCGATCATCCCCACCGGTTTCACCTGGTTGAGGTCAGTATTCCGGGCCTAGAGCAAATTCTGGCCCATTTAGAAACCCTCGACCTCGACTTTTTGCTGCTGCCCGGAGATTTGACCCAAAATGGGGAATGGGCCAACCACCACTGGCTAATTCAGCGGCTCAAACAGCTTCCCTTTCCCGCCTACGTCGTTCCGGGCAACCACGATATGATTGCCCGCGACGGGACGGCCCACACCATTGGCCTCGCAGACTTTCCCCGTCTGTACCACGGTTTTGGCTACGACGGCCCCGCCCCCTACTACCACCAGGAAATCCTGTCCGGCGTCCACCTGATTGGCCTCAACTCCAACGCCTTCGATGGGCAAGGCCACCAACGGGGGGTGGGCCATGTGGGCGAGGAACAACTGGCCTGGTTAAGGGATTTACTGCCCCAATTGCAGGATGACCTGGTGCTGGTGATGCTGCACCACAATGTGCTGGAGCACCTGTGGGGACAGGCCCAAAGCCCCCTTGGCCAGCGCTACATGGTGGAAAATCGGCAGGCGTTGATCCAGATTCTCAACGCCGCCCAAGTGCCCCTACTGTTTACGGGCCACCTCCATGTGCAGGACATTGCCTGTCAAGGATCCCTCTGTGAGGTGCTGACGGGATCCCTAGTCAGCTATCCCCATCCCTACCGGGTGCTGGAGGCGGAGTGGGAACGGGGCGGATCCCTGCGGTTGGCGGTGCAATCCCACCGGCTGGAGGCCGTGGCTGGCTGGGATAACCTGCAAACTCGATCCTATGAATGGATGTGTGACCGGGCCAGGGTGTTCATGGCCAAGTTTCTGGCCGCTCCGCCCATCAACCTGTCGCCAGCGGAGGCGGAGGTCTTGGCCCCGCGCCTCAGCCACTTTTGGCCCACCATTGCCAACGGCGATCCCCAGTTTGACTTCGCCCATCTGCCGCCTGCGGTGCAGCCCATCCTCAACCGCTTCAACGCCGTCGATGGCAACGGCCAACCCGAAACCATCGACAACGCCACTACCCTCCTGTGGCCCTCCCGCGTCGCCTGTCCGGTGGCAGGCTAGCCCTGCAACAGCACAAATGGGTCGGGGGCAAGTGCACCCACCAGGGCATGGGGTGGGTTTTGCCGCGATCCCAGCGATCCTGATCCATCTCCACCTAGAGGTGATAATCCTGGGGATCGGTGGCGGGCTCCCCCAGCTTGAGGTAGAGGGTAACGCGGTGGGGGTTTCCCTCCATGGCCCCAATGGCTAACCCAATGGTGTGGCAACAAGCCCTAGGGTTGCTTGGGAGAGCGCTGGCTGGGACGGCTGCGTTGTAGGTTATACCGCTGAGACTTGGCCAACTTCCGGGCGCTGGCCAGGTCGCCCTCGCCATAGCGCCCCTCCAAATCCTCCAGAGCCGCCATCTCCTCGACCAGCATAGCGGAGGGAGGACAGGCCGCCATAAAGGTCTGGGCCTCTTGCAAGGAGGCCATAGCTTGCTGATAATTGCCCCGATCACTGTGGTCAATGGCCTCCTGTCTGGCCCGGGCTGCCATCAGCAGTGCCACCTGCTCCTGCACCTCCACCACCGGCGGGAAGTCGCCCAGTTGCGTAGGGCTAACCACGGGCAGGGAGACGCTGGCCCGCAACACCTGCCGATCGGCATGGTTGGGGTCATCCCAGGCGAGGCGAATATCGCCCAAGTTGGTTTCGGTTTCTAGGGCCGGAACTTGCAGCCGCACCACCACCTGAATGGGGCTCCCCAACACCAGGTTGGGCAGTTTATAGCGCTGGGTGGAAGTGAGGTCAAAGTCGTTCAACACCTCCTTAATCACTGCGCCATGCCTGGGTTTTAGCCCCAAGCTCACCCGTTGCCCAACGGTGGCCGAGAGGCCGTTCAGTTCCGCCTCAAAAATGCTGGGCAACTGATCCGGCGATTCAATGTGGTAGAAGTTGCCGTCGCCGCTGCGGGCCATGGCCTCCATCAGGTCTTCGCTATAGTCATTGCCCACACCGAGGGTGGTGGTGCTCACCCCGCGCTGGGACAGCCCATGAACATCGCTGGCGATGGTGTCGGGGTTGGTTTCCCCCACGTTGGCCAAGCCATCAGACAGCACCATCACCCGATTCAGGTGATCGCTGTGCAGATAGCTACTCACCTGCATACTCCCTTCCACCCAGCCCTGGTGCAGGGCCGTGCAGGTTCCGGCCTGAAGCTGGCGAATCTTGCCCAGGATAGCGCCCTTATCGGTGGCAAGAGTGCTGGGCACCAGGACGGTCACATCGCTATCGAAGGTGACGACGCTGACCCGGTCGCTGGGCAGTAGATTTTCTACGGCAAAGCAGGCAGCTTGCTTGGCATAGGCCAGCTTGGATCCACCCATGGATCCGGAGCAGTCAATGGCGAGGCCCAGGTTGAGCGGCGGGCGATCTGGCTTTAGAGTGACCTCGGGGGGCGTAATGCGAATCAACACATCCAGGATGGTGGTGCGCTGGGCGGCCACGGCTCCATGCATGGGAATGACGGTGAGGGTGGGTTGAGGAGCAGAGGTGATCATGGGGGGGATCTCCGTTTAGGGGATGGGGTGAGGGCTTGAACAATCAGTTGCAACAGAGCGTCCCGCTCTTGGGGACTGGTGGGATAGCGAAAATCATCCCGGACGTGGATCTCTAGCCCCTCTAGGAGGGGGTGGCGCACCCAGCGAGAGGGGAGCGGCGGCAGGGCCTGGGGTGGTGGAACAGATGGAGCCATCCCCGCCACGCCAGATCCCGCCGGAGCCGCTGGATAGGCAGAACGATCCCGCACCTTGGCAAGAAAAGCCAGGGCCGGATTGGTTGCTTCCACCGTCAACTGGGTACCGCCTTGGAGTAACACCTCCAGTTCGGGCGTCGTTTTATTGGAAATCAGTTGCCCCACCGCACCAGAGCCATAGCCCTCCGCCAGCAGTCGTCGTAATAGCAACAACTGCACCAAATGGCGGTAGGTATATCGCGCCTCTCGGCCCTGCTTTAGGGGTTTATCCAGCAGGCCGCTGGTGCTGTAGTAACGTACTAAACGGGCATTGATGGTCTCTTGTATCCGACCCTCTGCACCACCGTCGGGCAAGAACTGAGGCAGAAGTTGATTGGCCGCTTCTACGAAATCATCCAAGTTCCACTGGGGCGCTTGGTCAGCAAGGTGCTGAAGTTGGTGCATCGTTTTATTTTAGTGAAAGCGGTCAAAGCTGTCAATAACAAGCTGGGCTGTCAGGATTGAGATCGGGATGGAGCGCAGGCATCCTAGCGGTCTTCGCGGAGGCGT
>JALQST010000449.1 GCA_023264315.1 Nodosilinea sp. BSH.14 | reverse complement strand
ATCGTCCAAAAATAGGCCGCCAGGGGCACCGCCAGCAGGGTGGCCACGGTGGGCGGCAACCACCCCAGCCGATCCGTGAGGGGCGACACGCTGACCATTAGCCCCAGGGTGGCCATGACGCTGAGGCGAAAGCCCACATCGTCGATCCAGGTGGGGTTCCACAGCAGCAGCAGCGTCACCGCCAGCAGCAGGCAGCCCAGGGGTTTCGTCCGGCGCTCCAGGGCCAGCCCCACCAGCACCCCCAGCCCCATCAACGCTGCCCGCATGACGCTGGGTTGCGCCCCCGTCATCAGCACGTAGCCCACCAGCACCGCGCTACCAATCCCCAGTTGGGCCAGCCCGGGCCGCGCCAACCGCACCTGAATGGCAGGCCACCGCAGGAGGCCCATCACCAGGCCCAACAGCAGCGACACATGGAAGCCCGAGGCCGCTAGGGTGTGGGCCAATCCCGCCTGGATAAACGCATCCTGGATCGGGTAGGGTACCTGCACCGCCCGCCGCCCCAGGGCCATGGCGCTCACCAGGGCACCCCGTTCTGGCCCCAATCCCTGGGCTTGGGCCTGGACAATGCGCTGCCGCAACGCCCACAGCCCCCATCCGCCCTCCGTTTCAGCGGTGACAGACTGGCCGCTCAACCCGGCATAGACGCCGCGACTGGCCAGGTACTGCTGGAAATCAAAGGCATTGGGATTTTTGGCGCGGGAGGGGACGTAGAGTCGGCCCTGCAACTGCACCTCCTGGCCCGGTCGGAGATCCTGCGCCGCCTGGAGGGGCACCGTGACATAGAGCTTGCCCTCGGTGGTGAGCATTGACCCCTGGGGCTGGCCCGATGAGCTTACCCGCTGGGTCTGCTTCACCTGTAGCCAGAGTTGCCCCTTGCCGCTGCGGCTTTCCCGAGGCATCTCCAATAGCCGCCCCCACACCACCTGCTGCGTGCCCGTAGCGGCCTCCTGGGTGAGGACATGGCTAATGTCGAGGATAGAGGGGCTGGGATATTGCCAACCATAGTTGAGGGCGGCCACTAAGCCCAGACCACCTAAGCCTAGCCAGATTTCGGCCCTTGGCCCCCGCCGCCAGTGCTGAGGTAGGATCAACGCCGCCAGCCCCCCCACCCCCAACAGCTGTACCGCTGTCAGCCCGACCCCAGCCCACAGCCCCAGCCCGCCGTGGCGTACCCACAAACTCACTACAAATAACCCTGCGACGTATGCGCCGCAGCCCAGCAGTCCTGCCATGGAGCCCATCGTTTTCCCGCCTCGGTGACTAGGCTTAGGCATCCCACTGGAGATGGGAAAACCACAGTCAGCCAAGAACCTAGGCCAAATGGATGACTCGGAGCCCTCACCCCCGGCCCCTCTCCCACGGGGAGAGGGGAGTAAGAGGTCTTAATTGGGTGATGGGGTTGGATCGGTTTCGTGGGGGAGGTGGCCTTGCCAACGGTGGAGGGGGACGCAGTCAATGTCCAGTTGATCCAAGGCCCGGGCGACGACGAAATCCACCAGGTCTTCGATGCTTTGGGGATGGTGGTACCAACCGGGGATGGCCGGAACGATGCGGACTCCGGCTTCGGCCAGGGTAGTGAGGTTGCGCAGGTGGATCAGGCTGAAGGGGGTCTCGCGGGGCACGATCACCAGCTTGCGGCCCTCCTTCAGTTGGACATCGGCGGCACGTTCCAGCAGGTCAGAACTCATTCCTGCCGCCAGTCGCGCCACGGTACTCATGCTGCACGGAATCACCACCATGCCCGCCGCCCGAAAGGAACCACTGGCAATGGAGGCCCCCACGTCGCCCCAGGGGTGGCAACGCAGGGTGCCTGCGGTCTCGATTCTGGCCTGCTGTCGCCAGAACTGGGCCTGTCGCTCTGGATCAACGGGCATGGTGATTCCTTCCTCCGCCTGCCACACCATTTGGCAGGCTTTGGACGCCACGACGTCCACCACACCCCCCGCCGCTAGGACGTGTTTGAGGGTGCGGACGGCGTAGATCAACCCAGAGGCCCCGGTGATGCCCACAATCAGCGGTCGAGCCGGGGGGGTGGAGTGCATGGCCACGCCCTATTCGCTCTCGTCGGCACTGAGGTCGGTGCTGACCGCTTCGGCGGTGTCTTCGTCGTAGACGGGGTTATCCTCATCATCAGGCATTTGGCTACCACCACCC
>JALQST010000448.1 GCA_023264315.1 Nodosilinea sp. BSH.14 | reverse complement strand
GCCCTCAATCCGCCGTGGGACTGGTCTACAATGATCCTCATTGCCAAGCCCCTGCTAGACCCCACTCCCCACCTGAATCTCCCTTCCCTGCGTTTTATGAATATTTCCGGCTGGTCTATTCGCCGTCCTGTGCCCATCATCGTCGCCTTCTTGGTGCTGACTTTGGCGGGGATGTTGTCCTTTGGGCAGTTGGGCATTGATGAAAACCCGAATATCGAGTTTCCCGCTATCACCGTCACCGTGACTCAGGTGGGGGCGGGGCCAGAGGAACTAGAAACCCAGGTGACGCGCAAAGTTGAGGACGCCGTTGCCGGATTGGGCGACATCGACGAAATCCGCTCCACGGTGCGGGATGGCGCTTCGACCACGGTGATTTCGTTTATCCTCGGTACCGATGTGGATCGGGCCACCAACGACGTGCGGGATGCGGTGACGCGGATCCGTAGCGACCTACCGGGCAGCATCCAGGAACCCGTGATTCAGCGGCTGGAATTTGGCGGCGGCGTGGTGATGACCTATGCCGTCAACTCGGCCCAGCGTTCGGTGGAAGAACTCAGCGACCTGGTAGACCGCACCATCAGCCAGGAAATTTTGACGGTGCCCGGTGTGGCCAGGGTAGATCGAGTGGGCGGCGTTGACCCCGAAATTCGGGTGAATTTGGATCCTCAACAATTGGATGCCCTCGGCATTACCGCCACCCAGGTCAACGACCAAATCCGTGCCCTGAATATCAACCTGCCCAGCGGACGAGCCACCCTGGGCGGCCAAGAACAGAGCTTCCGTACCCTCGGCAGTGCGGCGACGGTGGAGGAAATTCAGTCCGCCAGAATCGTGCTGCCCAGCGGTTCCACGGTGCCCCTCACCAGCCTGGGTCAGGTGTCGCTGGACTATGGCGAGGTGCGGCAGGCGGCCCAGCTTAGCGGCGAACCCGTGGTGGCGTTTCAGATCTATCGCAGCACGGGCAGCGTCCTGGTGTCGGTGGAAGACGGCGTGACGGCGGCGGTGGAGCGGCTGGGGCAAACCCTGCCGGAGGATGTCACCATCGAACTCATCTTCACCCGCGCCACGGAAATCCGCGATTCCTACCAGGCGTCGATTGACTCCCTGATCCTCGGCTGCATTTTGGCGGTGGTCGTCGTCGGCGTGTTCCTACGAGACTGGCGCGCCACCCTAATTACCGCCACCGCCCTGCCCCTGTCGATTATCCCCACCTTTTGGGTGCTGGGCTGGTTCAACTACACCCTCAACAGCATGACCCTGCTGGGCCTCACCCTGGCGGTGGGCAACCTGGTGGACGATGCCATCGTGGAAATCGAAAACGTCGAGCGTCACATCCGCATGGGCAAACGGCCCTTCCAGGCGGCGCTGGACTCCACCGCTGAGGTGGGTCTCGCGGTGGTAACGACCACGGCAACCATCGTGGCGGTGTTCCTGCCCGTGGCCTTCATGGGCGGCATTCCGGGCCAGTTCTTCCAGCCCTTTGGGGTGACGGTGGCCACGGCAACGGTGTTTTCCACCATCGTGGCCCGTACCGTGACGCCGATGATGGCCGCTTACCTGCTGAAGTCCAAGCCCCAGACCGTCTTCGGCGACGATCCCCTCGAAAGCTTCGACAGCAACGGCACCCGCCGCCGCCCCGGCCTCTATCAACGGCTGCTGCGCTGGGCCTTGCGCCATCGTGCCCTCACCCTGGCCCTAGCCCTGATTTTCTTCATCGGTAGCCTGCGCCTGGTGCCCTACATTCCCACCAACCTGTTCGATGCCAGCGACTCCGGCCTCTCCACCATCACCGTGGAACTGCCCCCCGGTGCCACCCTGGCCGACACCCAGCGGGCCACCGCCCAAGTCACCGACGGACTTCTAGACAATCCCGCCGTTTCCGCCGTGCTGGCCACCGAGGGCGGCGACAGTGGCGTCAACCAAGCCACTCTCTACGTGCGCCTGCTGCCCAAAAACGAGCGCGATGTCTCCCAACGCCAGTTTGAGCAAGCCATTCGGCCCCTGTTTGAACAGGTGCCCGGTGCCCGTGTCACCTTCCAAAGCCAGGGAGCCGGGGGCGAAAGCAAAGACCTCACGGTTGTCCTCAAAAGCGACGACCCCATCGCCCTGCGGGAAACCTCCGATGCCCTCACCCGCGAGATGCGCGGCATTCCCGGCTTTGTGGATGTCAGTTCCAGC
>JALQST010000447.1 GCA_023264315.1 Nodosilinea sp. BSH.14 | reverse complement strand
TAGGCTAGAACATTTCCCAATTGCAGCCGTTAACCCCTAGGAGCGATGACGTGGTCATGGGCAAAGCTTTCCCAAGGGATGCCCTCCTGCTCTAGCACCGTCAGGAAAGGATCGCCAGCCGCTTTGCGCCGTTGATAGTCTTCCTCTCGCCAGCCGATGGGCTCGATCTCTGGGGTTTCTAGGCGTGGATAAAACAAAATGTCTAGGCGAGCCTTGGGAGATTGGGGCAGTTCATCGCTAATAACTAGCAGATCCGTATCGCTCTCTAAAATAAAATCGCCCCGGGCTACGGAACCAAACACAATGGCTCGATAATGCTGAAGAGGCAAACGATTGAGATAGGTCTGAATACGCTGGGCTCGCCACCGCAGCCGAGCGGTTTTATCCACCATAATGTTCTGCCAAATCCTCTAAAAAAGCAGCGATATTCTCAGCATACTGAATGCTGTCCCTCGCATCATCGGCATCATAAAAATCCATCGGTGCCCCTTCGCTATAGGCATCGGGGTAACGGGCGGGGATGTAAACCTTGTCTAAATCCCGCGCACATTGCTGCAACGCTGGGGGAATCGTAATTTTGCTATCCATTTGAGCTAGGAGCCGCACAATGGAGTGCCCTGTCACAAAGCAATCCGTACTGCGTAGCCAACCTTTGAGGTATAGTTCTGCCGCTTGGTGGGCCTTGAAACAAGCCCAATCAAAATCTCCGGCGTTTTGGTCTCGCTGGGCGGAGGCTAGGGTATGTTGGGCCTGTTTGGTGTAGCGCTGCCATTCCTGTCGTTTCACGGAAGGCTTGTCCTTAGGATGCCTGACTTGCCCTTTTATCCTATCGCTTTGGCGGAATCCCTTGCCCCGTCGGCCCATGCAGGGAGCGTTTCCATCTGCTAGATTGAGGCAGGTCTAGCCTGTGGGCGAGCACAGCCCAGCCGCAGAAGGCCAAGGTTCCTGGAACCCTGGGACGATGCCAGCGGTCAGGGGGACAGACAATCCGGTGATTGTACTTGCCGACATGGGCGCAGTGCCAACATGGACATGATTAAGGAGACGGTGGGGCATGATTCTGAACCATAACCTGGGGCAAAAACTAGGTCATTCCAATCGACTCGCCCTGCTGGGGCTGGTGATGGCCCTAGGAACGACCCTACCTGCCGCTGCGCAGCCCCATCGTTCCCCCGTGGTGCCAGCCCTCAGCCCGGATGATCCCCAAGGATCGCTCAGAATGGCGATGGGCCATGGTGCGGCAGGTCATGATGGCGCAAGCCATGATGATCCAAGCCATGATGATCCAAGCCATGAGGGCACCGAGCACGGGGCCGAGGGTGGGGCCGAAGCGCCGATGCCAATCCGCTCCACGGAAGCCGCTGTGCCGCTGATTCCCGCGAGCCATGGTGATCACTTTGGGATGGGGTTTCCCCAGGGCTGGGTGGTTTCCCATGGCCAAACGGATCCCTACCTGACCGCCCAAACCCCGGTGGGGGAACCAGTCGTCACCACGGAAGTCTCCTGGCAGGCCGAAGCGCCTAACCAAGTGGTTCCCGCCTTGTTGAACGATATTCGCGAAAAGGGCTACACCGTCGTCCGCTACGATGCCATCACCATGGACGGCACCACGGCGCTCCGGTTGTGGCTGGCGGATTTACCGGAATCGGATCGGCCCTTCGCCTTTATTAGCGTTGTGGGCTACAGCGACGCCACCGCCATCCTCACCAGCCGCTACGGCACCCGCACCTCCGACCTGGATACCCTGCTCAGCCAAATCCATCAATCCTTCCGACGCGGCACCCCTAGCCCAGCGGAAACCCGCCATCATTAACCGCCGTGGATCGCAAAGTCTGTGGATCGCAAACGCAAAGCATAGGGTAGGGCGGGCCTCCTGCCCATCCCAGAAACCGCTAAGATGGCTGTTCTCCCTTGGGTTTGTGACCGACTAATCCTAGATGACAAGTAATTGGAGCATCATCCCCCGTGACCCTTTGGCATCGCAAACGACTGACCCTAGCCGCCCTGATTCCCCTCGGTGCACTGATCTATGCCTGTGGTAGCACCGTCCCCAAGGGGGACGGCTCAGCGGATTCTTTAGCGACCATGCCCTGCGATATGGGGGCCACTGGAGCCAACCCGGAAACCTGCAAGATGCCGCCCGCCGATGGCCAGGGTGTCCACGGTGCCGCCATGGGTCACGGAGATCACGCCATGGATC
>JALQST010000446.1 GCA_023264315.1 Nodosilinea sp. BSH.14 | reverse complement strand
GATGGAAAACCGTGAACCTCCTCATCCCCAGGCTTGGTTCAGTTCTGGGGTAGACTGCCGTGCCTTGGACGGTGCATTTCAGGGGCTTCAGCCGCTATCCTGATCAAAAACCATGGCCCTTAATGGCGCTGATCACGATGACCCAACCCTACCAGACCCTGATTGACCAACTGGTGACAGACACCCTGAAGGGCAAAATTCAGTCTAAACAACAGGTCTATCGGCGGTTGCAGCAGGGCCTAGAACCGGGTTGTGGGGAACTCTTTGAGCGGGCGTTGGCCCATACTCTGGCCCAGGTGGAGCCAGGGCTGACGGCGGCGGATGAGTTTCAGCAGGCCAAGGCCCAACGACAGCAACGCGCCCTCAAGATGATTGAGGCGGAGTGGCAGCGGTGGCAAACGGAGAACCGGGCGACGGCGGCCCTAGGCGGGGTGGTGGCCACCCTGGTGCAGGGGGCAGCGGCAGATCGGTTGCCTGCGCTATTGGCCGCCCTCGATCCTAACCAGGCCCAACCGCTGGAGGGAGAGCATCTGGGGCAACTGGCCCAAGCCCTGCGCCAAGGGACGGATACGGCGGCCCAGGCTGGCCCCACCCTCGGAGACTTAGCCCAGGGGTTAGAGCAAGGAATGGCCACCTGGCAAGGGCTGCAAACGGAGGTGGTGAGCTGGATCTTTACGGCGGGTCAGTCGTCCCTAGGGTTTGGGCAGGGCCGGGAGCAGCAAGGGCCTTGGCAGACCTGGAGCCAACACACCCCCTTGCCGTCCCTTCGGTACCTGTTTGAAGACCTAGCCCTGAACCAAAGCGTCACCGCTGCGGGGTTGTCGGCCCCGCTGCTCACCGCTGATTGGGTGGCCTGGGTGGTGGTACTGCAACGGCTTCAGCGGGCCTTGGTGAACTGGTTTGACCAACAGCCCTACGACCCCAAGGCGGGGAAGCGGCTCTCCATCGCCACCTTTCTGACCTTTGCGGTGGTCTGGAGTCAGATTGCCAACCGCCTGGGCCAGCTCGGCCAAACCGCCCTAGCCCAGGGCAGTTTTCAGGTTTTGCTGCAAGGTCTGCGGCAATTTGCCAACCAGCCCTACTTCCCCCTCTATGGCGGGTTGTTTACGGCGCTGTCGGGGGAACCCCTGCGCACCCTGCTGGACTACCTCGATCAGCCCCTTCAACAGGTGCCTAACACGGCCACCAAGGGCCGCATTCTCACCCTCTTGGGCTATTCCCAGCGAGCGATGGGCCACTATGCCCAGGCCATGGCCTTTCATCAGCAAGCCCTCGCCATTGCCCGCGAGGCCCAGGATGGCGTCTGTGAAATTGCCAGCCTCAACCACCTCAGCCGCACTGCCGTTGCCCAGCAGGACTACGATACGGCCCTCAGTCACAGCCAGCGAGCTTTGATCCTGGCCCGCCAGCAGGGAGATACCCTCGGCCAAGCCAATGCCCTGGCCAATGTGGGCTATAGCCAGGTGGCCCAGGGGCAAAGCCAGCTTCTGGCCCCGGACGCCTATGAGGCGGTGCTGGGCTATCTGGAGCAGGGGGTCAAGCTCTCTGCCCAGGTGGGGGATCGGCCCAGCCAAGCGCTCTGTGCCAACAGTTTAGGCCTTGCCCAACTCAAGCTTGGCCAACCCGAAGCGGCCCTCACCGCCCTAGCGGAGGGATTGCAGGTGGCCCAGGCCATTGGGGATCGCTTCCTGGTGGCCTCCAACTTGGCCCACCTCGCCATGGCCCACCAGGCCACCGGAAATCTAGAACAGGCCATCCTCACGGGAAGTTTGGGGATGTACCTATTCGACCAAATTGGATCCGAAGACTGGCGACCCCCTGCCGCCCTGCTCAGCATCCTCTATGGCCAACTGGGGCCAGAGACCTTTCAAACGATCCTGCAAGACCAACGCCCCCGCCTCATCGCCATCATCGGCATCGATGGCTACGACTATCTGTTGCCGTTACTCACCCGGTATCGGGAGGGGCTGAGGGAAGGCTGAGGTGAATCCGAGGCAACCCGGGCGGCACTTACCCAAACCAGTCAGATACCCGAGCGGCTTCCTGGGTCAGGCGGTGGTTGGCACAGGCAACGGCGATGGTTTCGCGGCTGGGGTAGGTTTCTCCATAGCTGGGCTCAGCGTGGAGGATCGCCTGAAGCCCTTGCTGAATCAGTCGATCAATCTGGCGATGCTGTTCGTGGGAATAACATTCGGAAGGGGTGC
>JALQST010000445.1 GCA_023264315.1 Nodosilinea sp. BSH.14 | reverse complement strand
GAGGCGGATCACCTGCGTCCCCAAGCGGCCATGACTCGAGCGGAGGTGGCGGCGCTGATCTACCAAGGGTTGGTCGCCCTCGGCCAAGCCCCCCGTCTGACCGAGGCTGCGCCGACCCGACCCGCTGCCGTGGTGGTGCAGGGGGCCTTTGCCGATATCCAGAACCACTGGGCGCAAGCCTTCATCCAGGGACTGCTGAACCTAGACCTGGTGCGGGGCCAAAGCGATGGCCTGTTCTACCCCGACCAAGCCATGACCCGCGCCCAATTTGCCGCCCTGGTGGCCCGGGCCTTCAGCCCGCCCCCGCGCCAGAATGCCCCCTCCTTTGCCGACGTCCCCAGCGACCACTGGGCCAGCAGCGCCATCCAAACCGTCTGCCGAGGAGGATTTCTGGCCGGGTTCCCCGACGGCACCTTCGCCCCCAACCACGCCGTCCTCCGGCTACAGGTGTGGCTAGCCCTCGTGAATGGCTTGGCCCTGTTCCAGGATCATCCCGCCCAGATCGACCGCCTCAACCGCTACCAAGATCAGGATCTGATTCCGGGCTATGCCCTGGAAGCGGTCGCCGTGGCCACCGAACTGGGCCTTGTGGTCAACCGCCCCGACCTCGCCCAACTCAACCCCCACCGCGCCGCCACCCGCGCTGACATCGCCGCTGCCGTCCACCAAACCCTGGTCTATCAGCGCCGTCTTCCCCCCGTCAACAATCCCTATATCGTCCGCATCGAAGCCTAGACGGTAGCAGCCATTCTCATTTTGGTAAATTGACCGTTCGCCCTGAGCCTACCGTTCGCCCTGAGCTGTGAGCCTGTTGAACAGTCGAAGGGTGAATAGGCTTCGACCTAGCTTGGCGGTCTCTCGGACATCCTGTCTTCCCGCCTGACGGTGTGCCTTGCAAGCGACGAGCCGTGGCAAGGATGAGAGGGGCTGATCAACGTTTATGGTAGGCATTTTAAAGATAAGTGCTTGACGTCAAAAACGGCATTTCAAAAATGAATAGAAAATGAGAAATAGTTTATTCTGTCCTGGGTTTCAGGCTTGAAGAATAAGGTTTTTGCGATAATTCATCGGCTTCAGAATCGACCGTGGTATCGTAAAACAGATAGGAGAGAACCATGAACCCACTGACTGGCTTTACGGCGGCCTTATTACTCATTACCCTCTCAGAATTGGGGGATAAAACCTTTTTTATCGGCATGATTTTGGCCACCCGTCACCCCCGTCGCTGGGTCTTTTTAGGGGTGACAGCCGCCCTGTTTTTAATGACGGTGTTATCCGTTCTGATTGGCCAAGTGGCCACCCTCCTGCCCCCGGTGGTGGTCAATGGCTTAACCGTGGTGCTGTTCCTCGGCTTTGGCCTGAAGTTGCTCTACGATGCCCTGCGTATGAAGGGGGCAGGGAGCCTGGAGGATGAACAAATCGCAGCCATGGAAGCCGTGGAAGCCTTGGAAAAACGGGAGCAAGCCGCCGCTGTGCGGACAACCCCGGGCGTTGTCTTGGAGGCGTTTACCCTCACCTTCGTGGCGGAATGGGGCGATCGCACCCAATTGGCCACCATTGCCCTGGCGGCGGCCCAACATCCGGTGGGCGTTGTCCTCGGGGCCACCCTGGGCCACGCCATCTGTGCCGCCATTGCGGTGATCTGCGGCAAGCTAGTCGCTGGATGCATTTCAGAACGCTGGCTTACCCTGATCGGCGGGCTGCTTTTCATTCTTTTTGGCATCATCGCCGCCATCGAGCACTTCGGCTAGTGGGCGGTGGGCATCGCCCGCCCCGATCTCTACACTGGTGATGCACCCCTCCGTAGACGGCCCTAACCCATGCACCCTTCCCCCTGGCAATGGATTACCAAAGGCGATCACGCCTTTCTCACCTGCGACCTGCTCCGCCCTTGGCCGCACGGCTTTTTTACCCGTCACTTCTGGCCCCAGACTCCGGAGGATCTGACCCCCGTTCTCCATCCCCGGGCGGCGGTGCAGCGGGTGAAGCAAGTTCACGGCAATCGGGTGCTCACCCCAACGGCCATGGCCCAGAGGCCCGCTGAAACCTCCCATCCCGAAGCCGATGCCCTCATCAGCGATGGCCCCAACCAGGCGCTGTGGGTCTGTTCAGCAGACTGCAACCCCGTGCTCATTGGCGATTGCGCCACGGGCCACACAGCGGCCATTCATGCCGGATGGCGAGGCACCGCCCTAAAAATTGTGCCCCACACC
>JALQST010000444.1 GCA_023264315.1 Nodosilinea sp. BSH.14 | reverse complement strand
GAATCCGTCGCCCAACGCCCCGTTTGGGGATGCTCTAGCACGTCGGCTAACTCCGCTTCAAGGATGGGTCTGAGAGCTTGGAGTTCGGCCAAACTGAGGTGCCCCTGATGGTAGTCCCGGTAGGCTTGGCGGGCGGTGTGGATAATGGGGAAGATGCGGTGGGCGAACTCGCGATTTTCCAGGAAGCGAGAGGTGGTTAAGGCCTTGAGTTCTCGCTCCAGGTGTGCCCAGCACTTCTGCTTGGCCCCCGCCGATTGTGGCCCATAGGCCGACCAACAATCGCTGCTGAGGATGCCTGTGAAGTCCTCACCCAACAGCGTTTTGACCTCCGCTGAACTACGGGTGGGGGCCAAGAACAGCACGCAGCATTCCGGTGCGACGGCAATCCAAATCCAATGATTCACCCCGTTGACGCGATAACTGGTCTCATCGACACAGCGCACCCCAGGCTGTTGAATCCAACGCCACCATGGCTCATAGGCGGGTTGCAGGGCGGCACAGAACCACTGATGTACCTTGGCTAAACGGCCTTGAGACATCGGCACACCGAAGATACGCTCAACCACATAGCGCTGTTTTGACCACGACAGGTTGCCCCCATAGCCCAGCCAACCCACCACACGACTTAACCGTCCGCCATCGCTAAACCCCTCCCGGCACCCGAGCGGCAAATCCGGGTAACCCTGCCACTCGCAGGCGGGACATCGATACCGGGGCCGCTCGTACTCCCACACTTCGACCAGTTTCGGCACCAATTCAGCCACCTGCTGGCGTTGGGTTCCCTTCGGTTGACGCTCTACCTCAACCCCGCAGACCGGGCAATCCTCCACCGCTAGCAACACCCTATGGTCAATCCAGCCAAACCCGTTGCGCGTCCTGCCGGGGTGGTTATATTTCGGACCTCGCTTTCGCGACGGCTTTTGCGGATCCCGGTTCGGTTTTTTGGGGCCATCCGCAGACGGCGGCTGGGAACTCGTTTCACTACTGCGCTCACTCAGCTTCCTCAGTTTCTCGCTCAGGCGCTCGAACTGTTCCTCTAGCTCCTTAACCCGCTGCTTCAGGCGCTCGGTCTCAGCCCGTTGCTCGCAGTATCGCTCGTACCAATACCTCGCCCCTTGCTCTTCAGGGTCGATCTCCGGCTGGTTCAGGTCGTGGGGCGGCTGCATCGTCATACCTCTGACTCTACCAATTTCTCCCCCATTCGCAATAGCACCCTCTTGTTGCGGTGACTAATTACATCCAATCCTTGATTCACCGTTTCAAGATAGGCTCTTACCTCCTTAGAACGGTGATAGGTTGCACCATCACAATTTGAAATTAATTTCAGCTACACAGATGTCGTCCGTGCTTGTGATCAAATCCTGCTATACAAACTAGTTTGCCGCCAGGTCGCTGAACAGCTCGGTATGACCGCAACATTCTTGCCCAAGCCACAGCAGAATATTAACGGCTGCGGTATGCATACAAACATATCGCTCGCCAAAAATGGCAAAAATATATTCCATGACAAAAATGGCGAAGAAGGGCTGTCAAAGGTTGGCTGGGAATTCATCAACAAGATTCTCAACCGCGCACCCGAACTCTGCTTGCTCATCAACAGCAGCGTTAATGCATATCGTCGACTAGACCCAAATTTTGAGGCACCAAATCAGATCAAAGTTTCAGCAAATGACCGCGGGTCAATGATTCGCATACCACTTGCAAACGAACGGACTGCGCGTATTGAGGTACGATCGGTCGCTCCAGATTCAAACCCGTACCTTGCACTGTTTGGTCTGCTTAAGACTGGCATTGACGACGCCCTACCAAAGGACGATAAGTCTGACAAACGTCCACGGCTTCGTTTCCTGCCAGGCACTATCAATGACTCGATTCGCTTGTTCAAAGCGAGTGACTACATGACAGAGCTACTCGGCGAGAGCGCCAAAGGCAAATATGTCGATTGGAAAGTCGAAGTCGCACACCGTAACCCGCGCGAACTAGGAACATCAGTCAAAGATGCCGAGGTACTCTACCACCACGAAGTCACGAACCAGTATCTCTGGAATCAGTTCTAACCGCTTACTCTTGCATAAACCGTCAAAAGAAAAGAAAATACGCCTATGAGTGAGCGTGAGCAAATATTGACAAACATCTATAGGGCGATGGATGGAGTTGAGATGCTCCAGAATTTCTCTCTCTTACGATTTTGCCTCGACATAGAAGAAGATATACAGCGCATTCCGA
>JALQST010000443.1 GCA_023264315.1 Nodosilinea sp. BSH.14 | reverse complement strand
CCCCGAGGGAGAGGGGGACAGGAGTTGGATGAGATTGACTCCCGATTCCCGATTCCCGATTCCCGATTCCCGATTCCCGATGCTCCCCAGGTTTTGCCCCGGTTGCTGCTGAAATATGAGGGCACTGATTCTACCCTGACGGTGGATTTTGGCTCTGTAGCCGCCATGACGGAGCAGTTTACCGCCCTGCATCGTCAGCGCTATGGTTTCGCCCAACCAGACAAGCGCCTCATCGTCGATACGGCCACCGTTGAAGCCATCGGCCATACCCACAGCCCAGCGGAACCGGAGTTAACCACGTCCCGCACCACGCCCCTGGTGCCTAGGGCCACCGTCCCGGTCTATACCGCTGATACTTGGCACGATACGCCCGTTTATCACCGGGATGATCTGTGTCCGGGGGATGTGATTTCTGGGCCAGCGCTCATTATTGAGCCGACAGGAACCAACGTTGTGGAACCCCATTGGCAGGCCACGTTTACGGCTAAGGGGCATTTGATTTTGAAAACAGGCGTCAGAGAAATTCAAAGTTCAAAAGTCAAAAGTCAAAATGACAAGGTTGATTTATCTTCAACGCTCGGCTCCCAAGGGCGAGGAGAGCTCGCCCCTACAGCGTTTTCGACTCTCGACTCTCGACTCTCGAATCCCGATCCGGTGTTGCTAGAAATCTTCAACAACCTCTTTCGCGCCGTTGCGGAAGAAATGGGGGTGACGCTGCAAAACACGAGCTACTCGGTAAACATCAAAGAGCGGCTAGATTTTTCCTGTGCGGTATTTGATCAGCAGGGGCAACTCGTCGCCAATGCGCCGCATATTCCCGTTCACCTAGGCTCTATGGGCGAAAGTGTGCGGAGTCTGATTCAGGCCAAGGGTGAAAGCCTCAACCCTGGGGATGTTTACCTGCAAAATAACCCCTACAACGGCGGCACCCACCTTCCAGACATCACCGTCATCACCCCCGTCTTTCTAGATTCCTCCCCATCTGACTCCCTACTTCCCACTCCCCACTCCCCACTCCCCCACTTCTACGTCGCTTCCCGTGGCCACCATGCGGATATTGGTGGTATTACCCCCGGATCGATGCCGCCAGATAGCACATCTATTGAGGAAGAAGGGGTACTGCTGGACAATGTTAAGTTAGTCAATCAGGGTCGTTTTTTAGAGGAAGAATTGCGGGAAATCCTCACCACAGCTCCCTATCCTGTGCGGAATGTAGCCCAAAACATTGCGGATCTTCAGGCCCAAATTGCTGCCGACGAAAAGGGGGTGCAGGAATTACAAAAACTGGTGAATCGCTACGGCCTCGCCACGGTACAAACCTATATGCAGCACGTCCAAGATAATGCTGAAGAGTGTGTGCGCCGAGTAATTGATCGGCTTCAGGATGGCGAGTTTTCCTACCCAATGGATGACGGTAGCCAGATTGCGGTGCGGGTGACGGTGGATTCTGCCAAGCGTTGTGCCCAGATTGATTTTTCAGGGACTTCCCCACAGCGGCCTAACAATTTCAATGCGCCCTTAGCGGTGACGAAGGCGGCGGTGCTGTACGTGTTTAGGACTTTGGTGGAGGATGATATTCCCCTCAATGCGGGCTGCTTGAAACCGTTGGCAATCCGCGTTCCAGCCGGGTCGATGCTGAACCCAACTCCTCCAGCGGCGGTGGTGGCAGGCAATGTGGAGGTGTCCCAGGCGGTGACGGATGCCCTCTATGGGGCGCTGGGGGCGATGGCCGCCTCCCAGGGCACCATGAACAACCTCACCTTCGGCAACGCCCAGTATCAGTACTACGAAACCCTCTGCGGCGGCTCTGGGGCTGGGCCTGGGTTCCCCGGCACCGATGCCGTCCACACCCACATGACCAACTCGCGGCTTACTGACCCGGAGGTGCTGGAGTGGCGCTTTCCGGTGCGGCTGCGAGAGTTTGCCATTTGGCCCCACAGCGGCGGCGCAGGAGAATTTCCTGGCGGTAATGGCATGATTCGGCAGATTGAGTTTCGGGAACCCATGACCGCTGCAATTCTCTCCAACCGTCGCACCATCCCGCCCTTTGGCCTTGCGGGGGGCGCACCGGGGCAGGTGGGCGAAAATACCGTGATTCGCGCCGATGGTTCCATGGAAACCTTGCCCGGACAGGCCACGGTCATCATGGAACCGGGCGACCAACTGCGTATTGCTACACCGGGGGGCGGCGGCTTTGGGCCTAGTTTCATCCAGTCCTAGCCCAATTCTGCCCCCTCCGCTCCA
>JALQST010000442.1 GCA_023264315.1 Nodosilinea sp. BSH.14 | reverse complement strand
CCCGAAATGGTGGCCCTGCTGAATAGCTTTGTCGGCCTTGCGGCGGTGCTGGTAGGCTTTGCGGAATATCTCCAGCCCAGTTCTACCCTGGTGGGAGCAGAGGTGCTGATCCACCGCATCGAAATCTATGCCGGGGTATTCATCGGCATGGTGACCTTCACCGGGTCGGTGATTGCCGTGGCCAAGCTGCAATCCATCGTGCCCAGCCACGCTGTGTTGTTGCCTGCCCGTCACTTTTTCACCATTTCCATGCTGGTGACGATGGTCGCCTTTGCCTTTCCCTTCGTGGGGGCCACGGGCACCGAGGGGCTGATTCCCCTGGGCGTTCTTGCCGCCGTGTCCGCCATCTTTGGCATTGTGATTGTGATGGCCATCGGTGGGGCGGATATGGCGGTGGTGATTTCTCTGCTGAATAGCTACTCCGGTCTGGCCTCGGCGGCGGCGGGCTTCATGCTCAACAACGACCTGCTGATTATCACCGGAGCGCTGGTGGGCAGCAGTGGGGCCATCCTCAGCTACATCATGTGCAAGGGCATGAACCGATCCTTCCTAAACGTCGTCCTAGGCGGCTTTGGCGAAGGATCGTCCACCACAGCTAAAAAAGCAGGCACCGCCGAAGAAGCCACCGCCACCACCGCCACTGAGGTGATCGACGTGCTGGAATCGGCCCAGAGCGTGGTGATCGTTCCTGGTTATGGCATGGCCGTGGCCCAGGCCCAACACGCCGTCGCCGAAATCACCCGCATCCTCCGCAGCCAGGGCAAGCAAGTGCGCTTTGGCATTCACCCCGTCGCCGGACGGATGCCGGGACATATGAACGTCCTCCTGGCCGAGGCCAATGTGCCCTACGACATCGTGCTGGAAATGGACGAAATCAACGACGACTTTGCCCAAACCGATGTGGTACTGGTAATCGGCGCAAACGACACCGTGAACCCCATCGCCCAGGAAGACCCAACCAGCCCCATCGCCGGAATGCCCGTGATGGAAGTGTGGAAAGCAGGCACCGTCATCGTCGTCAAACGCAGCCTCTCGGTAGGCTATGCCGGGGTGGATAATCCCCTCTTCTACCGCGACAACACCCTGATGTTCTTCGGTGATGCTAAGGCCAACATCAACGGCGTCCTCACCCAACTCGCTACCAAAACCGAAGCCCTCGTCGCCGCCTAGGTTGCCACCAAAACGTGATTTCAAAGCCCCGGTTTCTACGAAGATAGAGACTCTGGATCATTCTGCCGTACTCCTGCCTAAGGGAAACCCCCTGGGCCATGCCATCAACGGAGTAGACATTATGATAAGAGTCAGGTGTACCAACGTTCTCGCGCCATGGCCGCTCCTGTTACTTTAGATGATATCTATGGTCTGTTTCGAGCTTCCCAAGCGGAAGCCGACCGCCGTGCTGCCGAAGCGGATCAACGGCTTCAACAACTTGAGCAACTCCAGGCTCAACTGAGCCAGGATGCGGATCGCCGCTCTGCCGAAGCGGATCGCCGCCTAGCCAAGCTGGAGCGCATTGCCGCCAACACAAGCCGCGAAGTAGCGGGGCTCACCAGCCGCTGGGGACAGTTTGTAGAAAACTGGGTGGAACCAGCCGTGGTGCGCCTGTTTCAGGATCGAGGGATTGCGGTGCAGGAAACCTATCGCCGGATGAAATCCAACCGTCCGGGGACCGCGATGGAAATTGATATTTTCGCGGTAGATGGCTCGGTGGCCGTCGCCATTGAAGTGAAGGCACGGTTCTCCCAGCGCGATGTAGAGGACTTTTTAGGCAAGCTAGGACGGTTTAAGCAGGCTTTTCCCCACCAGGCCAGTTATCAAATCTATGGAGCCGTGGCGGGGATTGAAATTGATGCCGGGGTAGACCGCTACGCCTACCAGCAAGGGTTATTTGTGATTCGGCAATCTGGGGATACGGTCGCCATCGCCAACGATTCGGCTTTTCGTCCCACCGCTTGGTAGGGCGAGTTAGCACCGACTGATGAGCGACACTCCGTCTATTTTCAAGATCAGCGTTCAAGATTGCCATGGGAGGTCGCACCAGAGGCGACAACTTTGCTCCTCTGACAAGATAAATGCCTATCCAGACCCTTGCGAGAGTAATCTTTTATACCTACAGGGATCTTGCTCAGATTACTCTGACCCAAGGATCGCCAGCCTAACGGTGAAGTTGTGCGGCGGCAGACAACCTTGAACTCTCACCGATAACCTTTGTCCCGTCCGCACCAACGCAGTGTTAGGCAGCGTAT
>JALQST010000441.1 GCA_023264315.1 Nodosilinea sp. BSH.14 | reverse complement strand
TTCCACAGGTTTCCTTGAGTTTTTGATTGCACTCATCCAGAAGCTTATTGGCCACATCAATCAGCGATGTTAGCCGGGTCAAACGATACTCAACCAAAGTCGCTTGGCGGGTAGAGGCATACTTGATTTCCCCTTTCAGCGTCGCAAAGAGGCCGATTACCTTCGCCCATAGAGAATCTTTTTCTACCCCGGCTCCGGCTTCCAAACTCGCGGTCATTTCCTGGGCCTGGGTGCGAGTTATCTCTTCACTAGCAAACCAGTTCCAAATATCCTTAAGTCGCGCCTCAGAAGGCGGTTTTCCTGTTCCGCCTTTGTCAATGGGCTTAGCGGTATGTTCGGCCACTTCTGCCATCATTAACAGCACCACATCCAAAGGCCGAAAATTACCTGGATCTAAGGCCGTTGTAGCACTAAAACGAATGGGATTGAAGGACTCTTTGACCTGTTGAATCAGACGAGATAGCTCCGTCGATTTGCCCACCCCACGATGCCCCATGACGCAGGCTTTGAAGGGAACCCCATCCCGTGCCGCACGACCCAGACGCAGATGCAGACGCTGCATTTTGTCGCCTCCGCGAGTTTCGTTGATCGCAGGCTGATAAAACGCCTGTAATTCTTCGGGCGTTTCTAGGGGAGTAGGTTGTAGGGTACGGTAAACGTCTTCTAGGGCAGTGGCAGGAGTGATCTGCATAAGCAAGACCAAGAGTAAACAGCAGGGCACGATTACCCCATACCCTCAACTTATAGCAGGGATTTTGATCTTCCGCTGAGCTAGGCTCTCCCCAATAAGCCTCTGTGATGAGCGCTACGCCGTCCCCACAAGCTGCGCCACAAAAGCCTGATGTTCTGGGGATTGCAGGCCCGTTTGCAGCACTGCCAACACGGGGGCTATATTGCCAGAGAGCATCGCTGCTGCCGCCAACCCCAGACCTGGAAATCGCTGGCTGCGGATCACGCCATCCCATCACAATTTTGCCGACCTGCGGCGTTGAAGGGCTAGGCCCGCCACTTGAGGAGTTGCGTTTTTACCGGGGTAACAAACTCCCGCGCTTCCTCTTGGGATCGCTGGTATTCCTTTTTAAGCTGGTAGTACCAGCGGGCTAGGGTATCGGAGTCTTTAATGAGTCGCAGCACCGACTCGTGCTTTAGTCCCTCCTGCTGCTTAATCACCACATCCCGATCCTGTCCCAAGAAAGATCGAATCAGTGTCGGCAAAATGGGCTTGAGCAGGTTGCCCCAGGGGATATCCCAATAGAGTTGAAAGGTGACATCGGTTTGGTCGTCGGTGAGGGGCGTGACCGTCGTCAGGTTCACCACCCGATTTTTGGGGGTTGTGGTTTCCTCGGTGCGCACCCCCGGCAGATAAAAGATGATCTCGTTTTCCGGCAGGCCACCAATCAGCCAATAGCCTCGGCCCATGTGTTCGGGCATTTGGTGGCGGCGCATGGTAAAGCCGTAGGGGGAGGGGTCGAACCATTTGATTTCGTCGTTGAGGGTGCCCCCCCGCCACCACCAGGATCGATGGACAAAGGGTGAGTGGGCCGGATCCATCAGCCCCACCACCGCATGGTCGATGTAGCAGGGAAAGCGCATGGTGTAGGTGACGTTGGGGGCCACCTCATCGCCAAAACCGGGCACCCTCGGCACGTCAAATCGGGGCGGTTGGGCCTTGGCGCGGTCGGGGTCGGGCATATACACCCAAACATTCCCCTGCACTTCTTTCACCTCGTAGCTGCGCACGTCAAAGCGGCTGAGATCCATCTCCTGTTCTGGCATCAGGGAGGGGATTTCGGTACACTTGCCCCCCTCATCAAAGCGCCAGCCGTGGTAGCAACACTGCACCGTTTCGCCATCGTACCAGCCGCAACTGAGGGGAATAGCCCGGTGGGGGCAAATGTCGCGCATGGCAAAGGCTTGGCCCTGGTTGGTGCGGCCAAACAGAATCGGCTCGTTCAACAGGGTCTTGGCCACCATTTTGCCGCGCTTGAGGTCGGCGCTGGGCATGGCGTGGTACCAAATATTGCGGAGGAGGTAGATGTCGTTAACGGCAACCACAGGCGCTCAACCCTTCGATTCAAACAGCACCCCCTAATCTAGCAGAGTCCCTTTCCCTGCGGATCCCGCCCCCAGCCAGTCCGCTGCCATGGCCTACTGAGCGTCGAGGCGCTGATCGGCGATCATCTAACGCCTCAACCGCAATTCTCAGTATGACTAGTGCAGTGTCAAGCCTAAGCATTAGGGCTTCGACAGGCTCAGCCCGAACGTGTC
>JALQST010000440.1 GCA_023264315.1 Nodosilinea sp. BSH.14 | reverse complement strand
ATCATCACACATGACAATTTACTGGATCCATTCTAAGCCATTCTTGGAGGGAGGTATTTAGACGCACCTCCCTTAGGGGCGTACCAAGGGAGAGACTCATAGGGGAAGGGGATCAATGGGGGGCGATCAGGTCTAAGGGCTATATTACGGCCTGTAAAGTGATCCGCTTCTGGAAATCTCGCTAGTATCAGTAGATCACAGGGGTAGATGATAAATCATGGGAGGGAATGGGAGAAACGCAGGGATCATCGCCGCCTGGGGATTGGTATCACAACGTCATTGTCAGCCCTTGGAACACAGTGGAAATTCTCAGATAAATTGTGTACCATTCGTTAGCACTTTTGGGCCAAGGGCTTTTCCCAGGCTTCACAGGTCGCCCAAAACCCTTGATCCACAAGGATAATAGGGACTTGAGCTAGGGGCTATCTAGCCCTGCTGCCATGGGTCGGACTCATGTTCATTTACCCACTTTGCGGATATTGCCGTGGATAGTTTAAAAGCTCTTTTTAGTCGCAAGCCTCGGGGTGTGGGGATAGAACTGGCCCCCGACAAAGTGACCCTGGTTCAACTGAAGAAGCAGGGAAATAGCCTCAAGCTGGCTACCCTAGAGTCGGTGGAATTGCCGGAGGGGGTCTACGAAGAAGGCCAAATTATGGATACCGCTGCCATGGCCGACGCCATTGAGGCCGTGCTAACCCAAAGCAAGGTTAAGGTGAAACAGGCGACGACGGCCATTCCGGGGCGAGCCATTGCCAAGATTATTCCCGTGCCCTCGGAGCTAGACGATGAGGAATTGCGGGAGATGGTGCTGAACCAGGAGGCCAGCCTCTACCTACCCTTCCCTCGGGAAGAGGCCGATGTGGACTACCAAAAGCTAGGCTACTTTGTAGACGATGACGGCATCGAGAAGGTGAAGGTGCTGCTGGTGGGGGTGCGTAAGGATCTGACCGACCCCTATCTGGATGTGTTTGCCCAGGCGGGACTGTCGTTGAATGTTTTGGAGACCTCCAGTTTCGCCCTAATTCGCACCATTCGCGAGCAACTGCGGCAGTTTACCCCCCAGGAAGCCGCTGCGGTGGTGGACATCGAGTTTGAAAGCACCGAAATTTCCATTGTGGTGGATGGGGTGCCCCACTTTTCCCGCACCGTACCCACCGGGACGTTTCAAATTCAGAGCGCCCTCAGTCGGGCGATGAACCTGCCTCCCTCCCGCAATACGGAACTGCTCCAGGGCATGACCGTACCGATCCAAAGCATGGATACCGTGGGGGCCGTGCAGGCGGGCGGCGGCACAAACCCAGGCACCACCGCCATGCTGCGGGTGTTGGGCGAGCTCTCCGATGAACTGCGCCGCTCCATCGATTTCTACCTCAACCAAGAGGAGGACGTGGAGGTGGCCCAATTGTTGCTGGCGGGGCCGGGGGCTTCCATTGGCCAACTCGATGAGTTCTTGGCCCAGCGGTTAAGCATTCCCACCAGCCAGATCGACCCAATTTCCGCCCTGTCCCTGGAGTTGACCGAGGATATTCCCGAGAGCCAGCGGGCCGGATTGGCAACGGTCATTGGGCTCGGCCTACGGGAGGTGATGTAGCCATGTATAGCCTCGATATTAACTTTCTCAAGGATCGCGAGGTTCGTGTTTATGAGACCAAGGCAAGGGCCAAAGGCGGTGGCGGCGGTGAGGCGGCGGATCGACGCCCGCTAGTCTATGGCCTGCTGGGGGCGCTGGTGCCCATTGGTTTGGCGGGAGTTTACTTATTAGTGAGCCAGGGGCAATTGCGGCAGCTTCAGGCCCGGAAGGTGGCCTTAGATCAGGAATTGGCCCAGGTTCAATCACAATTGGCGGAAATGGGCAATCTGCAAGGCCAAATTGACGCGGTGAAGACCGAGAATGGGGCCTTTGTCTCGGTGTTTAACACCATTGTGCCCTGGTCGGCTCTGCTCGAAGATATCCGCAATCGCACCCCCACCCGCATCCAAATCACCACCATCACCCAGGACGGCGGTGTCACGCCAGCCATCACCCCAGAGGCCACCCTAGCCACCGCTGGCGGTGTCACCATTGAGGGGGTGGCCTGTTCCTTCGAGGACATCAACGATTTTGCCCTGGTACTCCAGCGTTCTCCCCTCCTAGAAGCGCCCTCAGTGGCCATCACCCAGGCCGAGCAGCAGGAGGAACCGTTGGATCCCCTGGTGGATGGGCGCTGTCCGGGCACCCCGGCCAATGTGCCCAGCTACCTCGTGGACTACGCCCTACACGCCAACATTA
>JALQST010000043.1 GCA_023264315.1 Nodosilinea sp. BSH.14 | reverse complement strand
ACTCAGACGTGAAACGCACCTGCGGCGAAGATAGTGAGGGGGTTGCCCCTCGTCAAAATAGCTCAATGCCAGGGTATGACTTAAAACCGCTCAAGTGATGAAACTTGAGCGGTTTTGCTATGGAAATTAATTCCTATTGAAAGGATTGTACGGGACTGCGCCGTAGACTCGCGGGTTTGGTGATTGGGGTCGTTATGCTGTGAGTTCTCAACCCCTGCATGCCGCCTCCGTATACACCGAAGCCGAACTGAAGGCGGCGGTGGAAGCGGCAGAAAACTGGAATACCTACGTGGCGGTTCATGCCTATACGCCAAGGGCAGTGCAAATGGCGATTCGATCTGGGGTAAAAAGCATCGAACATGGCCAGTTAATCGATGAAGAAACCGCCCGGATGATTTCCGAAAAGGGCGTTTGGCTGAGTATGCAGCCCTTTTTGGATGATGAGGATGCTAATCCCTATCTAGAGGGGTCGCCCAACCGGGAAAGCCAGCTTTTGGTGTCGCGAGGGACGGATAACGCCTACAACCTAGCCAAAAGATACAACCTCAAAACCGCTTGGGGAACGGATAACCTCTACAGCGCCAGGGGGGCCACTCGCCAAGGGGCAAAACTCGCCAAAATGGTGCGTTGTTGGTACACCCCGGCTGAAGTCCTCAAAATGGCCACCAGTACCAATGCAGAATTGCTGGTGTTGTCTGAGCCTCGTAATCTCTACCCCGGTAAGTTGGGCGTGGTTGAGGCGGGTGCTCTGGCGGATTTGCTGCTGGTAGATGGCGACCCGGTAGCCAATATTCAGCTAATTGAGGACCCTGAACGCAACTTCCTGGTTGTTATGAAAAATGGCGTGATTTATACAAACTTGCTGGGCTGAAGGTTGACTGTCTCTATAATCCCCCTGATAAAGGGGGATTATGATCCTAACCTCTAACGGTTGCTACAGTTACCCCGTGACCAGCCCCACTCCTCTACTCCAATGGAGACTTGGGAACTGGGACGAGGATTGCCACCGCTCAGATCGACGAGAGTAACCATGGTGGCACCCCGGAATGAGCCTTTGTAAACGGGTTGTCCTTGGGCATTGTTGCGATAGAACCGAAGCGTTGATACCTCAGACTCTCCGCGCCTGCCTTCCCAGCGAATTTGGGTAAACCGTTGATTGGTAGCTTCAGCCCGATAGCGCCAGCCGTTGTCCATCCGCCCGTGGCACGTGATTGTGTTGCCGGATGGTGGTGGAGTGACGGGAGGCTGGGTGGTGGCGGGTTGGCCGTTGAACTGAATGAAGAAGGGCTGGCCATCCAGGGTGCCATTGGAGGAAAGGCTGAGAATGGAATTGTTGGGGCCATAGCGAATATTGGCGGTACCTTGGGCCGAGGCCGCTCCGGATGCCGTCAGATTGAGGACGATATCCTCCGCCGTCCTGTTGGTTTGCTGCCCCGCGAACCTCACTTGGCTGCCATCCGTTAGGCGAAGGGAGAGCTCCGCGTTGTTGTTGGGTTGAACCGTGACAGAGGCGAAGGTAACGGTTTGGTTGGGACGACCTTGTAGGCCAAAAAAACCTTGGCCCTGTTGCGTTAGGATGACGGCACTTTCCGTGGGAGGGCGGTTGACGCTGTCGTCCGCGATGGTGAACCGAAGGGATAGGGGCTGACCATCTAGGGTGCCCGTGCCGTTGATGGAGATGAGGGTGCTGCCCTGGTATCGGACGGTGAGCGTTCCCGTTGCGTCCGCGCCTCCCGCATTAGTCAAGCGAATTTGGGCTTCCTCAGCACTGCGGCTGATCACGTTTCCTCCCCACCGCTGCAAGCTGCCATCGGCCAACCGTAGGGAAACCTCGGCTGGCTGGTTGGGGAAACTCGTCACGCTGACAAAGGTCACGGTTTGGCTGGGGCGGCTGCCGATGGATAAAGTGCCCTCGCCCTCGCCTACTAGGTTTAAGTTCCCTTGTTGGGCCACCAGGGTGGAGGATGGTCTGGAGAAGTCGATTTCAGGGAATGCGGGGCCATCCATGGCGTTGGTCGCCGTGCCGTAGGCTAGGGTCGAGGCTAAGGCGGAAAAGGCCAAAATTGAACGAATTTTCATGGTGTCGATAACCTTGTAATAGGTGCTCAGCCTCCATTCAGGAGGCTGAGTAGGGCGTCTCTGTGGACTTCCAGGGGCACTGTACACCCTCAGCGACGGGGCCTAGCTCATCGCAAACAATCGCAATATAACAATCGCAATACATTCAGCCGTTGAAGGTCAGGATGTCTCCGGTCAGGCTATCCCCGCTGCCGATCCTGACTCCAGGCATTCGGCTGAGCGTTGAGCATGGGCGTGATCTGGGTTGTCCCAATCCTGGTGACGTCTCGCCTGAAGGGCGAGTTCCAGGGAATTATGCTGCGGCTACGGTCTGTTGAATCAGGGCAAAGACCGCTCGCATGGCCATGGCTTCCCCCCCTTCAGGCCGACCGGGGAGGGATCGGGTATTCCAGGCCATCACATCGATGTGTACCCAGGGAATGGTGGGCTTGGTAAATTCTTGCAGGAAGAGGGCGGCGGTGATGGCTCCGCCGTAGGAACTGTCGGAGATGTTGGACAAATCCGCGACTTTGCTGTCGAGCATGGGGCGGTAGGGCTGATGCAGCGGCAGTTGCCACAGGGGATCATCGGTTTGGAGGCCACAGTCTAATAGGGTGGCCGCCACGGTAGGATGATTGCAAAAACAGGCGGGCAGTTCTGTGCCGAGGGCAACGCGGGCGGCTCCGGTGAGGGTGGCAAAGTCAATCAGGAGTTCGGGTTCGGGTTCTTCGCTGACGGCTTCCCAGAGGGCATCGGCTAAAACGAGGCGACCTTCGGCATCGGTATTGCCAACCTCCACCGTCAGCCCTCGGCGGGATGGGAACACATCGAGGGGGCGCATGGCGTTGCCAGCAATGCTGTTTTCTACGGTGGGAATGAGCACCCGCAGCCGCACGGGAAGCTGGAGCCCCATGATCATCTCCGCCAAACCGAGGACGTGGGCGGCTCCACCCATGTCTTTTTTCATCAGCTTCATGCCAGCGGCGGGTTTGATGTCGAGGCCGCCTGTATCGAAGCAAACGCCCTTGCCCACGAGGGTGACTTTGGGATGATCGTCGTGGCCCCAGGTGAGATCGATGAGGCGAGGGACTTGGTGGCTGGCGCGGCCTACGGCATGGATGAGGGGATAGCCCTGGTGCAGGAGATCATCCCCTCGAATCACGGTGAGATTGGCCGCATGGGCATCGGCTAAGGTTTGGGCGGCGGTTTCTAGGGCGGCTGGCCCCATGTCGCCGGCGGGGGTATTAATCAGATTGCGCACCAGGATGGTGGCCGCTACTGTGTGGTGGACGTAGGCGGCGTCGGCTCCTGGGGGTGGGGTGAGGCTGGCCCGGGCGACGGTTTTAGGGCGCTTGTAGGCGGTGAAGCGGTATTCTCCCAGTTGCCACCCCAACCAGAGTTGGGTGGCTTGTGCTGGGGGCCAATCGTCGGCGAGGGCATAGGTTTGGGGCGGCAGGGCGGTGGCTAGGTTGCCCAGGGTCCATGTATTGACGGGATCGGGCTTGCCCACCAGTACCTTAGCGAGGGTACCGTTTTCCCCCGGTACCAGGCAAAACGTATTGGGGTCGGCCTTGAATCCGGTGACGTCAGCCCAGGCTTGACTGTCGCGGTGGGTTTGGGCGAGATCGGCGGCGGTGACGAGATAAATCGGAATGGGTGTGGACAAGGTTCTCTCCCTGCTGGATGCACCAAGGACAATTAGTTTATCGGAGTTCTTCCTGAAGCAAAAGGTTCATGGGGTGCGCCTATCCTGATCTGGAAGGAGCTACGGTTTGCCAATAGCGATAGCTGCTGTAGGCCATGGTAATGACACCCGTGACGATGGCGGATTCATCCGCCTCAAACTTGGGGTGGTGGAGGGGATAGTTCATGGCGCGGTCGGTGAACCCTACCCCCAGGCGAAACATGGTGCCGGGGGCGTGTTCGAGGTAGAGCGCGAAGTCTTCGGCCCCGAGGGAGGGCTCGTGGATCAGTTGGAGGGCTTGATCTCCCAGGGCTTCGCTCACGCAGCGGGCCACCAATTCGGTGAGGGCCGGGTCGTTCAGCACCGAGGGAACACCGCGTCGGTAGGTGATTTCGTACTTGGCCCCGTAGGGCTGGCAGACCCCGGCCACAATGGTTTCGATCCACTGGGGCAGGTGGTTGCGGGTGTCGGGGTGGAGGGATCGCACGGTGCCCGAGAGTTTGACCGTGTCGGCAATGACGTTGGGGGCGCGGCCACCGTTGATTTGGCCAATGGTGAGGACGATGGGGTGCAGGGGGTTCTGGGTGCGGCTGATGGACTGCTGGAGGGTTGTCACCACTTGGGAGGCAATCCAGATGGCATCGACGGCTTCGTGGGGGCGGGCTCCGTGGCCCGACTCGCCAATGATGGTGATGTCTAGGTCATCGGCGGCGGCGGTTAAGGCTCCGTAGCGAATACCGATGGTGCGGGCAGGCACCGACGGATAGGCATGGAGGCTGAAAATGGCCGCAACGTCCGTCATCACGCCATCGTCAATCATCCAGCGGGCTCCCTGGGCAGTTTCCTCGGCGGGCTGAAATAAAAACCGTAGGGTACCGGGCAGCGGCACGCCCAACTGAGACAGCACCATGGCCGTTCCGAGCCCCACCGTGGTGTGGACATCATGGCCGCAGGCGTGCATGATACCCGACTGGGTGGAGGCGAAATCGAGGTCAACCCGTTCAGGGATGGGCAGGGCGTCCATATCTGCCCGAATGGCCAAGATGCGGCGGGGATCTTCCCCCGCCAGTTCCGCTACCACCCCGGTTTTGCCCACCAGTTCCTGCACCCGCAATCCGCAGGAGGACAGCACCCCCGCCACGTAGGCCGCTGTTTTATACTCCTGTCCACTGAGCTCCGGGTGGCTATGGAGGTGTCGGCGAATTTCAATCAGACGTGGGCTTAGGGTCTCGGCAAGGGTCTGGATCTGGTGCAGCATGGGCCGGGCAAGGTGGCGTGTTCTCCTAGGATACGGAATCTGGCTTCAGGATGCACGGATCCATCTGCGCCCTGGCCCTAAAGTCCGAGGTCGGCTAGTCGGGCTTCCATATCCTCCCAGGTCAGCCCCCGCTGAAGGTAGTGCGGATCATCCGGGGTGTAGGGGCCTGCGAGGCGATCAATGGTTTCGATGACGGCGGTCTCGGGCAAAACGGGCACCTCCGGATCGGGATGGGTGAGGCGCACGAGGGAACTGGAGAAGCCCCGGAAAATCACCACTTCATCGGGCTCACCATCCACGAGGGCCGAGACCACGATCACTTCCTGGGGACATTTGAGGGTGTATTGTTCGAGGCGAAAACCGGGGGCCATAGGTTCAGAAAACCAGGTTGGGTGGAAAGGCGATGGCTTAGAGGTGAGTCAAGAATGCTCAGGCCCCTCTCAGCTGCTTCAGCAGATGGATCAGTTGAGTTTTCATCATCGGTGATGATGGATTGGGATCGGTGACGAGAGTATTGAGGGTGGATACCGTATGGGCCAACAGTTTCCGTAAGGTCGCGACATCCTGGCTGGTGGGGGATGGGATGGCCGGAGGGACAGACTCCAGCGCACTGAGGTCAGGGCGTTCTAGGTCGAGGGTTAAATGCTCTGGTGAACCATCCAAAGGTTGGGGAGACGGCGTTGACGACTGGCCCTGGAGTTCCTGAATAGTTTGCTGGAGATTCTCAATCACGCTATACATTTCCATGGGGTCGAACACCCGCAACAAACTGGTTTGGGTCACAAGGCCCATGCCCCGGCCCCAGTCCCACGATACGACCAGCCGTCCTACATGGCGTCGTTGCATTTCCCGCTGGGCCACCCACAGAGAATCCTGGGGGCTCAGCAAAAACAAGGGTGTGCTCATGAGGTCGTAGGCCGGGGTGTTCGCCAAATCGAGCTGTAAGGACTGAAACTGAACAATGTCGCGCTCCGTCATAATGCCCACCGGTCGCGCATAGCCTTCTTCATCCATCTGGGTGATCACCACACAACTCACGTGGTGGTTGGCCATTAACCGAGCTAGGGTCAAGACTGGGGTGGCGAGCGAGGCCTGCACTACTTGGGTCGACATCACATCCGCAACGCGCCGAAACCGCAGCAGATTGGCAGGTTTGAGCACCCGGCGAAGACTGGCGTGGGAGATGACCCCCACCACGGCCCCGTCGGCGTCTAAAACGGGCAGGTGACGAATCCGGTAACGCCGCAGTAGAAAGAGTGCCGCAAACACATCCTGTATCGTCTGTTCTGCCAGCGTGACCACCGGAGATGTCATCACGGCTGCCACTGTCACGGCGCGACAGTCGATGGCCGCAGCGGTGAGTCGTACCACATCGCGCTCGGTCAAAATGCCCCGCAGTTCTGATCCCTCCATCACCAGCACACACCCGGCTAACCGCTCGGGGCCTGCCCAATCTTGATCCGCTGAACCTAAAGCGTATTGTGCGTCTAGAGAGCAACGGTCGTGGGCCTGACTAATCAGGCTGATCACCTGGATGAGGGGGGTATCCGGGGCCACAATCATGGGATTCTGCTCAATGGCTGCCGTCAGATCGGGAAACCAGCGCAGAGGGTTATCGAAGGACTCGTAGTCTAAAGTTCCGACAGAGGGCATAGAGCGCAGGCGCTGGGCTTAGCAGCAGAGAGGGACAGAACAGCATATGAGAGATGTAACAGAAAAATCGACAAAACCTAGCAATATCAATTGACTTAAGCCTCTCTGGTGTTATCATTAGGGATGTAACAAAATATTCCCTTAAGTCCCCATGAATAAAGCTTTTGAGTTCGATTAGGTTCTGACTGGGCGGATAGCTACCCTGACGTTAGGACTGATCGGAACTAGCGTCATCAACTCCAGACATTCTCGGCGTTTTACCGTAGATGCGGTCTAGCACCCGTTTTACCGAAACCCGCTGCCACTGATGGCCCCGCTTAGTGGTGTAGCCTCGCTGATTGAGCCAGTCCGCAATTTTCTGCAACGACTTGCCCGACCGATGATGCCGTCGAATGAGGTCAGCGATTTCCGCTTCCTGGGGGTTGACAACCAACTCACCATTCACGGCCTGTTGCCCAAAGGCCGGTGAACCATAACCCGCATAGCCTCCCCTGGCGGCCTTCGCTTGTCGCCCTTGTTCTAATCGTTCCCAGGGCGTAGGAGATGGGTAAGCGGAAGAATCAACCATCACAGTACGGTAGCCATGACGAACAGCGGTGCCTGTTATTTTAGCCCATGGCTTAGCCTTCCCGATGTGGGGCTTACGGTTTTCCTTGTTTTTTTCTGCCATTTATTGAGATATTGCCTCGTCATGATTACAGCCTCTTCTATTACTAACGAAGACGAATTCGACACCCTATTAACCGAAGGTTCCCTATTAGTGGTCGATTGCACCGCTGTTTGGTGTGGCCCCTGTAAGGTCGTTGCCCCCCTGATGGACAAACTTGCCCAAGACTTTGAGCATCGAGCCCGGGTCTTTAAGTTGGATCTCGACACCAACCCCACCGTTGCTAAGCGGTTCGGGATTCGCAGTATTCCAGCGGTGATGTTGTTTAAGGATGGGGAGCACCTCGAAACCCTGATTGGGGTGAAACCCTATGAGGACTTTACTGCCGCTGTCGAGAAGTACCTCTGACTTGGCGACGGCATGTAGCTTCGAGTTCGGCCCCTTACGCATGGCAAAGGTTTATCATGCTTACCTCCTTAGAGATTCACTGTCCTAACTGTGGCCGCTTGGCCCAGCGTCACTTTGATGACGAGGGAACGGCGTGCCAAGGCTGCTCTGATCCACGGGTGGCCAAAACGGAATGTTCTCACTGTGATTACCTCCTTACCATGTGCTGGGGGAATGGCCGAGTTCTCGAAGCCTACGCTCCAGGGACGGTTGCCGAGGTCAAGCGGCTATCCGTCTTGGCTCCAGCCTACCGCCCCACGTCGGCTTACAGTATTTCCTATGTCTTAACGGGAATGGTGAGATAGCCAGATCACGTTCGCTTTGCCCAAACTCTATGAAGGATTGAGGATCAATCATGATGCAAGTTAAGGACATTATGACCACAACGGTCGTGACCATTCGAGGATCCGCCAGCGTGGCTGAGGCCGTAGAGTTGATGAAGGATAAAAAGCTCCGCGCCCTAATTGTTGATCCCCGCAGTGCCCAGGATCCCTTCGGCACGATTACCGAGTCTGACATTGTCTATAATGTTGCGGCCTTCGGCCATAATCCTAAAAAAGTTCGGGTCTATGAAGTGATGACCAAGCCCTGCATTACGGTCTACCCAGAACTTGGGGTTGAATATTTGGCTCGCCTCTTTGCCCAAAGCCGCATTCGCCGTGCCCCCGTCGTCGATGGCAAGCAACTCCTCGGCATTGTATCGATTAGCGATATTTTGTTTAAGAGTGACTTTGTGACCCTCTCGAAATCACTCTTTTTAGAGGATCGCATTGAAGCAGCACGGGAGGAAGCCCGTCTCATTTGCAGCGAGCAAGGAGCCACGTCTCCCGCCTGTGCTGCCGCCTGGGATATTGTTGAGGAACTTCAGGCTGAAACGGCTCACCAGCGAGAACCCGAAAAGCAGAGGAACTCCTTGCAAAGCTACTGCGACGCTAATCCAGAGGCGGATGAATGCCGTATTTATGAGGACTAAACCGACATCCACAGGTTGACAAAAAGAATATTTAGGGTGGCTGAGGTAAGCTCAGGACAAGCGGTGGGGACGGGCCTTAAAGATAAAGAAGCTGGATCATTTGGGGTCGGTGGCGGTGTTAGTGGATGAGATGGGGCTGGTGGAGCTCACGGACGAGCTTCTGCCTGCTCATTCGTTGAACCCCATCAGCTCGGGGTAAGTGTTGAAAGCGATGATTTTGAACGGGTTGGGGTTTGTCAGTGCCCCGCTGGGCTACACCCTGACTCAGGTGGCGCTGGTCTCGGTGGCGGCAAAGCGGCCCCCCGGTCGGCCCAAGCGGTCTCAACCCTCCGACCCATCGGCTCTGGGCTATCAGTGGCAGGTCACTCTGGAGGGCACCGCTGAGTACGAGGCCCAGTGCCTGCAAACTCGTGTTTTTAGGTGTTTTAACATTACGCATCAAGAATTATTGGGTTACAAAAAACGCAACTACTTAAGTATATATACTGATGCATTTTATCGTGAATGTCGATAAGATCCTCCGTAAAGATTACGTGCATAAAATTTTTGTCTAAATTTGCTACAGGGGTATTGAGGTAAGTATCTTGCTGCAAGCAATTACTATCATCTTGGAAGGCATTAAAGACTGTAATTAGTGATGCCAGTTATCCATGAAAATAGCTTATAGTTAGGTCAAGGAATATGGATCAAGAGGTATCCGTAAATATTGCTGATTCTGAAACGGCGAAATTGTTAGTTATCTCAACAGTAAACTTATTTGACAGTCTCATGTCTGTCACGGAAGACTTCATTAAGGCAACTAGTCAGTCTTCTAAAGTGGATCGCGATATAGATATTGTTAAAAAACGTTTTGGATTAGAAAATGGAATCACTTATTGTCTAGAGGATATTGGCGCTTATCACGGCATTGTTAGAGAAAGAGTAAGGCAAGTCGAAGATAGAGTAATCAGTCAACTTTCTGGATTAATGGATGGATCCAAGGAATCAAAAAAATTCAACATCCAAAAAGATTTAACCCAAGAATATTGTCAGATCAAAGACTCTTTGCTTTCCCTTGATTATATTTTGGCAGAAGAAGATGTCAGAATATTTTTCAAGGATAGATATGAAATTAATGAAAAAAACATTCCATTTTCTTTGCTCAACTTCTTGATGGAGTTAATGGGCTATTGTTCAATGCCCACTAAAAATAATGGATATCGTTGGTCTGTCAAGTCGGCTTGGTGCCTCAAGGAGAGATATGATATGAATGATTTCAAAAAAGCTTTTAGCCATATCAATACTCTGCTAGATAAATCAGAAAAGTTTACTCTCTTTGATATAGTTGTCTCTCTTAACAAAGCAAAACGTCATCATTTAGACAAAGATCTAATTCGGATGCTTCTCGCCCTATGTCCTGAAATCGATAGGCTAGAAGAAGATACCTATCAAGTTAAACTTGAATTTTTGCCTAGTGCAGCAGAGAAAGCTTATAGGATCCTTCATCTAGAAGGTAATCCCCTACACTTTAGAGGTATCACTAAGACTTTAAATCATACGGAACTTAATTTAGGAAAAGGAAAGCGAATTAAAATAGAGAATCTTAAGAATCAATTAGGGGCAGATGATAGATTTATGCCTATTGGGAAAAGTGGATACTGGGCTCTCGCTGACTGGAAAGTAGCTACCGAGACTATTATTAAGATTATGGAGGATAGTTTTCATGAAAGTGGTAAGCCTCTTTCATTGCAAGAAGTATATCAATATGTTGATGGGAAGAGACCCGGCGCTTCGCTGAAATCAGTAACTGTATATTTGAATCATCAAGATATCTTTTCTCGGGTTGGTAGAAATCAATATGAGCTTGCTGCATGGGGAGCAAAGCCGATACAAAAAATAAAAAGAAGAAAGGCTGACGAGATTTCTCATTTGATAAATACGACACTGAAAAAAATTTTTTTAGATAGAGATTCTATTGTCTTTGCTGATCTGGTTCGGGTCATCAAGGAGGAAACTAAGATGGTTGAGGTAACTGTTAGAAACCGATTAAAGTCCCATCCAAACCTTGTCTTGAAACAGGACAGTAATCTTAAGGGTTACATGGTTTATTGCACTAATAAAGACTTCGACAACTTAGATAATCCAGGAAACCATCGCAAAAGAACGCTCAGAGATAAAGTTCAAGATGAAATACTATCTATACTCCAGAACAACCCTAATAGGGCTATCGTCAAGGGTGTTATTTATAATCAAGTTAATAAGGTAGTTGAGTGTAAAAAGCAAACTTTCTATATGTATCTTCGTGAGATGAAAGATATTAAGCAATATTTAGAAAATGGTAAACACTATTGCTTATTTGAACACCAAGAAGAAAAAGGTTCGATTGACATAGATATGAATTTACTTGCAGAATGTTCAGACTTAAAATTATTGGATCAGCTAAAAAGAGTCATTGGTAAACTTAACGTTGATGAGGTTGATTTGGGATTATTTGACCTAGGACGAATTTTTGAAAATGAACTGAAAGATTATTTGATGGCTGCCAGAGATCATGCTGTAATTCAGGTCAATCAAAAAGATCTTCAGAGGTTAGTGAATATGATCGACTGTGTGGTTAGAGAGAAAGTGGCTACTAAAGGATATTACTTGCATATTCTGAGAGAAGAACGCAATGAACGCGCTCATGGAAAAATTCCCAATCTCGAAGAAAGGAAAAAACTTTTGAATAAGGCTCATTATGTAGCTGATTTATATATTCAAAAAATCATATTTTTCAACAGCAAGCGCCATGAAATAATGGCCTAATTAAAATATGGTTAAGAATCAATTTTTTGAGTTTGTTTCAACTGCGTATTTGTTTTCTTTGCGCATTTTTCTTATTCGACTAAACACCTATAGAAAAATGCATGGAATACGAAAAAAGAGATCTACTTCTAACTGTGCTTTGACGTTTTTCAAGCTTGCTAATAGTTGTTTTTCCTGAGGGAAGATATTCAATCATTATGAAAACTCCAGAGCCAAAAACGCACGATAATATATCTGCTCCAGTAACACATTTCTCCAGGGGTAAGATCAGAAAATGGGCCGCGATAGGAGCCACAGCAATGGTTATTCTAGGTGGCGGAGTTGCAATCTGACTAAATCCAGATTTTCGTGATCCGCTAATATCAGGATCCTTGAGTCGTTTTCGGCAGAGTAGCCTGCCTAGTATGCCAACATTTCAGAATAACTTAGCCCGTACAGGGTCATATTCCGGTCGTGGCCCAAAAGCTTTAAGTCGCCTTGTTTGGAAATTTAAAGCTGAGGACTGGATTGTATCCTCGCCGACTATTGTCGATGGGGTAAGCTGTTAGTCATCTAAAATACATTGCTAGATTGCTTCAAAAGCCTTGCAGCAAGGGTTTCAGAGAATGCTAACATGCAATTTAGATGCACATCAGCTTAGTATATTTCGGTAGCCTTGATAGCTATTTCTATGCGGTGGATAGTTCTACTGGTCAAGAACGTTGGCGATTCAAAACTGAGGACTGGATTGTATCCTCACCAGCTATTGCTGATGGATTCTCACCAGCTATTGCCGATGGAGTAGTGTATTTTAGCAGCGATGATGGGAATCTCTATGCAGTAGATATTACTACCAGCCAAGAGCGTTGGCGGTTTACAGTGGAGGAAGGGAGCCTCTCCTCACCAGCTCTTGTTGATGGGATGGTATATTTTGGTACCAGTGATGGCTATCTGTATGGTGTAGACATTGCAACTGGACAGGAACGTTGGAAATTTAATGTTGATGGTGCGGTTAAATGGCCTGTTATTGCAGATGAGGTAGTTTACTTCGGGAGCGATAACGGACATCTTTATGCGGTAGATATTGCTACGTCTCAAGAACGCTGGAAATTTAAAACAGGGGAAGAAGCCGGGTCTCCTGCTATCGCCAATGGAGTAGCTTACTTCGGCAGCTTCGATGTTTTTTTTATGCAGGGTACCTCGAAAAATACAGATTTTTCTGGGAGTGGCAACGTGATCTCAAGGGTTCTAGCCTCTTGAAGGCCGCCA
>JALQST010000439.1 GCA_023264315.1 Nodosilinea sp. BSH.14 | reverse complement strand
GTCCGGCATTTTCCAGGGCTTTCAGCAGCATTCCGTGGGCCGCTGAACCAAAGGGAACTGACACCGTTCCGCCTTTCAAGTCGGCCAGGGAAGTCACATCGCTATCTTTGGGTACCATGACCGCATTACCCGCACCGTTAGGGCTATAAGCCAAGGTGCCAATGAAGATGGAATCGGAATCTTGGGCTTCCTGGGCAAACTTAATTAGGTTAATAACGGCTGGGAAATCCCCCATCAAGCCAATATCCAGTTGGTTGGCTAGCATGGCGTTGGTAATCGGGGGGCCAGAGGTATAGCTAGACCACTGAATATCGTAGCGAACCCCTTCATATTCACCGTCCCTGGGTAGGTGCTTTTCCAGTAGCTCTAATTCACGCACCGTTGCGCCACCAACGGCGGTATTGATCACTTGATCTTGGGTGCCAATCGCAATACGAATGACCCGTCCTGACTCTCCTGAACTCGTGGAACTACTTCCCTCGCTACTGCTTCCTGTATTGGAACAAGCCCCAATGAACAGCATCGATACCGTTAAAAAACCAGCCGCAAATCTGTGTTTAGACCAACCCATAAAGCGAATCATCAACCAATCTCCCTCAGCGCTTGACAGTCCTATTTAATCCATCAAATTTAAGGCGAAACTGTAAATAGAGATACATCTTCTATGAGGGCTAAGTTTTATCCATAAAAATATTTTTTGGGTTGATTTTATTCTTCTATAACTTGAGTCAGAGTGGCTTCTCGTATTTATTTCAAACAAGATGACGATAAATATTGACTGACGAAACTCGTTGGCACCCATATCCGTCAGAGGGTCAGGAGACCTGACCCCTACATGAACCCAAACCTGTAGGGGCGCGGTTGTCGTGCCCGACCCCCACGTGAACCGAAGCCCGAACGGGTCTCCCAGCGGAGGAACTTTGAACAGCGAGGTCTCCGGCCCCCCTCTCCTCCCTAGGAGAGGGGCTGGGGGTGAGGTCTTTCCGGCCCCCCTCTCCTTCCTAGGAGAGGGGCTGGGGGTGAGGTCTCTGGGGGTGAGGTTCCGGGGTTCCCGTGGATTTCATGATCGAAGGTTTGTGAAGTCTAGAAGAAATACGCACTCTAGTCTGTGAAGTTATCACTAAGATAGACAATAGAGGTGTTTGTGAACGAGGTATTTCGGCTGGTTTTGGCCCCTGGCCCCCTGGGGCTAAAGGGCAGACGCTACGGCACATACGGGTTTTTACTTAGGCTTCTTTGAGGCCCATTGCCCGCCCCATGGCCCAGAGTGATGCTAATTGTGAAGGCAGGCTAACCCCTGATCCCTCAGTTACGATATCTGGGTATTTTAGGATCAAGGCTTGCTTGCTTCTATAGCGGTTCTCGAATAGATGAGGTACACCTCAGCAAGGCCGGCCCTAGGAACAAGGGGCTGAAGCCCCTTGGCTGTACCGCATTCCACTGAAACCCGCTATAGATACTTCTCCCCTTGACGAGGGGGACGGGGTCTGCATCTTCCCGGCAGTATAGGCCAGTCCGGAATACAGGTTCAGCAAGGTTCGCCCGATATCGGGTTCTGTAGTCTATGGTGGCATGGCCCTTGGCTAAGGGGCTTTACGCATTGCCGCTAGGTCTGGCCATCGATGGCTTCCCTGTAGGGTCTTGAGTCCAGCCGAGTCTCTGGTTTTGTCGTTTGGCGAAGCGGTTTTAAGCACTATGCATCTTCACTGGCTTAGAAAAATCTGGCGGTTCCCGAGAACGGCCCTAAAGCGATTTGTGAGTGACCTATTACGGCTGGTGCTGCTGAGTCATCGGCCTAGGCGCATGGCCCAACGGGGGTTTGTGCTGCCGACTACGGTGTTGCTGGTGCTGATGGTGGTGCTCACGGCCACGGCGTTGACCTATCGTGTGGTGAGCCGGAGCCAGACGAGCATTGCCCAACGGGAGCAGGTGGTGGTGGCCAGTGCGGCGGCCCCGGCCATTGACCGGGCCAAGGCCAAGATTGAGTTTTTGTTTAAGGGGGATACGCGACTGCCGCCCGGATTGCCCACGTCGGCGATTTTGGTCAGCATGTTGCGGAATGATGGTTCTGCAAGCATTGCCGCATTAACGGATGATCCCTATACCCTGCCTGGGGAAGCCCGCCTCGATATTAATGGCGATGGCACCCTGGATACGGCTTGGTCGTTTGAAGACCGCAGCACGACCCCAACCCGCACGGTGGTCTACTCGATCCTCGCGGCGGATCAGGGCACCGTGGGGACAACGGCCTATACCGTCACATCCCCTGAAAGCTT
>JALQST010000438.1 GCA_023264315.1 Nodosilinea sp. BSH.14 | reverse complement strand
TCATTGCGATTCTGGCCAGTGCCCTGATGGCCCTGGTTTCCCCGGCGGGGGGGGGTGCTGGATAGCGTGGCCGCCGATGTCCTGCGGCGGCAGGTGGTGTCGGCGGAGGCTCTAGCCGTCCGCATTGACAATGTGCCCAACTACCAAATCGTGAATGGCCGCATTGACCAAGCGCGGGTGGCGGCACGCGGGATCTATCCGCGCCAGTTGCCCGGTTTGCGCATCGCCGCCATTGACCTGGCCACGGATCCAGTGGCGGTGGATCTGGGAGCCTTGCGGCAAGGGCAGATCACGCTCGATGCCCCGGCCCAGGCGGCCCTGCGGCTGCGCCTCCAGGCCGACGACATCAATGAATTTTTGACCTCGCCCCAGGTGCAAGCTTGGCTGGATACGCTTCAGTTCAGCCTGCCCGGGGCCTCCGAACGGGTTCAGCGCCGCTACGGCCTCGCCAACCCCACCCTCGAATTCCTCGATGGAGATCGCTTTCGGCTGGTTGTGGATTTGGAAGACCAGGTTTTAGCCGACACCATTCCCATCGTCCTAGAAACGGGGGTGAGGGTGGTGAACGGCCATCGATTTCAATTGGTGCAGCCGCGCCTAGAAATTGAGGGGGTCGCCTTTCCCTCGGAACTGGTGCTGAGCTTAGCCGAGGGGGCAAGTCAGGAATTTTCCCTGCGGCGGCTGGAAGACCAAGGGTTGACCGCCCGAATTTTGGCCTTTTCCGTGCGCGATAATGAGCTCGATATCGCCATTTTTGCCCGACTCGAACCCGACTCGCCCTTCTTGCAAACCCTTCCCGCCCCCCCGCCCTAGAACGCCCCCAGGGCACCCGTGGGCCACCCATAGCCAGCTTCTCAAGCTGGCCTACGACCGCCGTCATTTTCACAAAAGTGATCTAGCCTGACAGTGTGATGGCATTCCGTGCGATCCCGCCCTGTGTGATCCCGTACTGTGCGATCCCTTACCGTGTGATTTCCTTTGGGAGGCCCCCATGGACTATAAAGATAAGCTGCGACAAATTCCCCTAGGGCTAGCGGCGGGTCTGGCCACCCTCGTGCTGGCCTCTGGGGGGTCGGTGGCTTGGTTGACCTGGCGCACCCTCAACCCTGTTCCCCCCGTGGCCGAGTTTCCGTCCCTAGACGTGAGCCCCCGCCAGCCCGATCCAGCCACCCCACCCCAAACGGCCCCCACCCATGCCGTTCCCCCGGAGGTGGCCCAACAGGACCCCGTGAATCCTGCCCCCGCTGCTGAGAAAAGCGGGCAGGTGTTTTGGCTGAAGGATCAAGATGGACGGCTACAACTGGTGCCCGAAACCATTACCGTGGCTGGGGATGCCTCCCCCGAGGCCCAGGTGAAAGCGGCCTTCGACGCCCTCTTGACCCAAGCCGAGACCACCGGCCCAGACGCCTTTACCACCATCCCCGACCAAACCCAACTGCTGGAGGCTCGCGTTGAAGCCGACGGCATCCACGTCGATCTCTCGATGGCGTTCACCAGCGGCGGCGGCAGTGCCTCCATGACCGGACGCCTGGGCCAGGTGATTTACACCGCCACCGCCTTTGCCCCCGCTGCGCCCGTGTGGATTTCGGTGGATGGGGAAGCCCTCACCCTGCTGGGGGGCGAAGGCTTGGAGGTGCGCCAACCCATGACCCGCGACGATTTCAACCAAGACTTTGGCTTCTAACGCACCCCCGACCCTTGCCTTGCGGGGAATGCCGTCGTCGCTCTCCATCCGGGGCCTGTTAAGTTCGGCCCTGGCCACGGTTGTGGCTCCCTCGGTCGCTCACCCGGCGGAGGAAGCGCGTTCCCTGGGGAATGCGCCGTCCAGCACCCTACGCCTCAGCCGCGATCCCCAAGACCTGGCCTACCTCTATCGCCCTGGCCGTCCCGCCGCTGCCGCCGGAGGAAAGTCGGGTGCCGTGGCAACAGTTCTGGATTTGGCCTCCCGCTGGAATGCGATCCCCAATCCCGAAGGGAGGCCCGCCCTAGAAGCCCTTCCCTTCCCCCCATCCCCCGCCCTGGAAGCCTACCTCGCGGCCCGTACCCCGGCTCATACCTTGTCCCAGGGCCAGCTTCTGCTGCGGCCCACCGCCACCGCCCTAGGGGTATGGCTTTGGGTCTGGGTTCGCCATTGCCCGCCTCCCCCGACGCCCACCGCTGCGGTCAATCTTGCCTTTCCCCACAAGCAAGCCCCCCTCGCTGAGGCGCTGCATCTTTCCCCCCTGGCGCTGCTGCAATACACCCATATGCGCTGCCATCGCCTCACCGTTGGAGCCCCCCGAACCCCAAG
>JALQST010000437.1 GCA_023264315.1 Nodosilinea sp. BSH.14 | reverse complement strand
CTGTGAGAGCAATTTCTGTGACCGGGAGCCGGAACCAGCGCAGGGGCTTTATTAGGGCTTCGAGGGCCAGGGTAATTTCTTCGGGGGCGGTGGTCAGTAAATAAAGATTGGTGCCGTAGATCAGCGTAAATAATAACGTCCCCACCCGAATGCCTAAATCCATCGAGCGGCGGGTGACGGTCATCGGCCCCCACTGAAACACCACATAGCGGTAGGCGGTGGGCTGGGGCAAGGGCGGGGCGGGTTCTTCGAGATTAGGCTGATCCCCAGATTGGAAGATGCCCTGATTGCGAGGTGCTACGGTCGATGGGTTCCACGATTCTGGCGCAGATGGCACTTTCGACGGGGCGGGATTGAGAACTTCCGGAGGGGGAGTTCGATCCGGTTGGCTCACCTCTAGACCATCGGGCATCACAAAGGTGAGCAGCAGTACCGCGAGGCTCAGCAGCACCAGCCAGCCCAACTGTTGCCGCCATACGCGGTAGGGAATGCGCGCGGAGATCGTCAGCACCAACAGCAGCCCCACCAGAGCAAAGCGCCACTGGGCATTGGCCAAAATCGGCGTCACCAAAATGCTCATCAACCAGGCCATTTTGACCCTCGGATCCAGCCGATGCATCCAGGTGACGGGCTGTTCTAGATAGAGACCAATAGGTAGGGAGCGAAGGAGATCCATAGAGCCGTAGCCAAGATGAGCGCGGGAAAATTGACGAAATCAACAGGAAATTAAGGGGTTAGAGGCCAAGTCCTCGGCCCTCCCCCCCAGCCCCTCTCCCAGGAGGGAGAGGGGAGCCGGAAGTTTTTTCAAGGTCCCTCTCCCATTTTGGGAGAGGGATTTAGGGTGAGGGCCTCCGGGGTGGGGAGGGTTTCTAGGAGGGTGAGCAGTTCGCGCTCGAAGGCGACTTGGGCGCGGTTGGTGCGGCCTCCGACGTAGAGGATGCCGTCCTGGGCTAAGGCCCAGACTTGGGAGTGGGACACATAGCTCATCATCACGCCCAGCATCAGCAGCCCAAAGCCTGCATAGACCATGGGAATGCCGGGATCGGCTTTGATCTGGAGTCCGGTGCTGCCGATCACATCCACCAGACGCAGGGTGACGCCGTTGACGGTGGTGGCCATGCCAGAACGCAGGGTGGCGGTGAGTTGGCCGTCGTTGTTGTAGATCAGCGCGGTGCCTTGGAGGTCACGAGCTAACAACGTAACGCCAGCACTGAGGTCGGGTTGGGTGGGCACCCAGGTGCCCCAAAAGCGGGGGCCATCGGTTTCTAAAAGCTTCATCGGCAGTTGTAGGACGGGGCTTTGGTTAAGCTGAATTTGCACCGCCGCAATGCCCCAGTCGGCCTGGTAGAGGGTGACGCCTCGGTAGCGCAGGGGTTCGTTAACGTGGATGGTTTTGCGGTCTAGTTCCGTCCCGGCGGCATCCACCACCGAAAGGTCGGAATAAAACTGGTCGATGTTGCCGTCGGGGGTGTAGTCGATCCAAAAGCGATTCACCCGCACCGCCCAGTCTGTCGGGATTTGTGCCCTGGCCCATGGCCCCGCATCAAAAATGTTTTGAATCCGAAAGGTGTCGCCGCTGGGCACAATTTCCTGGGCAAAGAACCCCGTCATCGAGCCCCAGATCGCCCCCAGCAAAATCAAAATCATGCTGGCGTGGACGATAATCGGCCCAATCCGCCCCACGATGCCCTTGCGTCCGTAGAGGGAGTCGCCTTCTTGGAAGACCCAGTAGCGGCGTTTCCCTAGGCTCGCCGCTAGGGTGGCCAAATCGGCCTCGGTGAGGCTGGTGCTGAGGGCCAACTTTTGGAATTGGCGGGGCTGGGTGTAGTACTTCCAGCCTTGGGCCGCGCCGAGGGCTGGAAGTTGGCGGGTAAAGGTGCAGGCGGTAAGGCTGGCCCCAAACACCATCAGCAGGGCCAAAAACCACCAGGTGCGATAGACATGATCAAGCCCCAGGGTCAAAATCACCTTCCAACTGAGGAAGCCGAACAGGGCCGGATCCTCCGGGTAGTTGGTTTGGTAAAAGTCTAGGGTTTGGCCCTGCTCTAGTACCGTGCCCGCAATGCTGAACAGGGCAATGGTGAGCAACAGCACAATCGCCAGCCGCAAATCCGCCAGCAAGGGCAGCAAATCCTGCTTAAAATAGTGCCGCAACCCATGCCACAGCCCGGTCGGGGAAGCCTCAGAAGATGTCATACCGTCAGCCAATACCTATATATAAACAGATATAGACAACCTACCGCACTTTTGGAGCCGACCCCAGCGTCGGACACATTCGCCAACCCGCGTCGGG
>JALQST010000436.1 GCA_023264315.1 Nodosilinea sp. BSH.14 | reverse complement strand
CCCCTTCGACTTTGCCCTGTGGAAGAGCGCCAAGGCAGGCGAACCCTTTTGGGAATCCCCCTGGGGGCCGGGGCGTCCGGGCTGGCACATCGAATGCTCTGCCATGATTCGCGACCGCTTTGGCGACCGCATCGACATCCATATGGGCGGCAGCGACCTGATTTTTCCCCACCACGAAAACGAAATTGCCCAATCCGAAGCAGCCACCGGGCAGCCCCTAGCCCAAGTGTGGATGCACAACGGCATGGTGAACGTGGGCGGCGAAAAAATGTCTAAATCCCTGGGCAACTTCACCACCATTCGCGGCTTGCTGGATGCGGACAACGCCCCCGACCCCATGGCCCTACGGCTGTTTCTGTTGCAGGGCAACTACCGCAAACCTGTGGACTTCACGGAGGAATCCATCGCCGCCGCCCAAAATAGCTGGCACACCCTGCAAGAGGGGTTGCGGTTTGGCTATCAGTTCGGGGAAAACCTGGGCTGGGAGTTTGTCCCGGCATCCGCTGCGTCTGAAATCACCATTGACCGAGAATCCGCCCCCGTCCAAGCCTTCCAAACCGTTATGGATGATGACCTCAACACTGCCGGAGGTCTGGCCGTGCTGTTTGACCTGGCCAAGGAACTACGACGGGCGGGCAACCTGATTACCCACACCGGCCAAGCGGATACGGATGCCGCCATCCTGCGCCAACACTGGCACACCCTGGTCAACCTGGCCCAAGTCCTCGGTTTAGAGGCGAGTCCCGAAACGCCCGAAGCGTCTACAGATGGCCTCTCTGACGATGAAATTGACGCCCTGCTAACCCAGCGGAAAGACGCCCGCGCCGCCAAGAACTTTGCCGAGGGAGACCGCATCCGCGACCTGCTGCAAGCCCAGGGCATTACTCTGATCGACAAACCGGGCGGCGTCACCGAATGGCACCGCTAGGGGCCAGCCCTGATCCCTAGCCAGCCCTAGAATTTTCCTAGGGCTGGCGACAGATGCCAAAGACAGAGGTAAACCCGTGGAGGAAGGTGGTGTTGCCCACGGGGCCAATTTCGCCACCGCAGAAAAATCCCCCTAGGGGCACCGGGCCGAGGTATTGCTGAAACAGCCCCGAGTCGAAGTTGGCAGCCTGATACAGCCCTTCGCCGCGCCCCATGCAAGCAAACATCAGGGCTCCGGCAGGAGCGGTGGGCTGCTGGCGGTGATAGTTGCCCAGCCAGTGGTCGAGGTCTTCGGCGGAGGTGCGGGCATCCCGCAGATGGAACTGAACCCGCTGACCGGGACGAACGCGATCGCCCACCGCAATGGCCCCAGCCTTGGGATCCACGCCGATGAGCGTCCGAATCAGGAAATCCCCAGGGCTGAGGGTGAGCTTAAATCCGTCCTGGGCAACGCCAAGGAAGAGAGAATTCTGGGCCAGCTTGCGATCCGCCTCGCTGAGGGTTTGAATCAGCCCTTGCAGCACCTCCAGGGGAGGCCGTTCGCTGTTCTCCTGCTCTGGGTCATTCAGACCGAGGATGACATTGCGCTCGGCTTGGCTAATCTGGTAGGCGGGGCCAATGGGCCGACAGCCCTGGGCCACAATTGCATCCAACACAATGGGGCCAGACAGGGCCACCCCCACCACGCCCTCGCTGTGCAGGGTGCGCTGGCAGAACAGACCACTCTGGCGGTTAAACCCATCCACGCTGGCCAGCCCGCCCACCTTCACCGCTTGGGGATAGGCAAAATCTAGCCCCTGGAGCAAGTCGTTAATGCGAGCGGAAAATGGATCCGCCAGCACAATAAATTGGGGATTGGTCGCCGGGTCAACCCCGATCACCTCCGTCCAGGTTTGGGGTGGGCTGTCTAGGTCGGGCAGGTCATCCGCCGCCAGGTGGAAGGGCTGCACCGTCACCCCCGGCAATCGGGCTACGGTCAGACTCAGGGCCGGGGCCGATTCGACCTCCACGGCGGTATGAGCATCGGCCATACCCACCACCCCGCCACCGCTACAGCCCACCACCACCGGCAGAGGCCAGCGTTCTTGTAAAAGCGGCAGCAGGCGCGGAAACTCGCTCGTGAAGGCGGAGGAAATGAACACGAGGGCCAAATCCGGCGGTGTCTCAAAGCGATCCTTGAGGGCCTCGACCACCTCCTGCACCGCCCCCTCTAGGGATGCCCGCTGGGATAGGGCATTGGCCCACTGCATCGGCTGGGAAGCACTCGTCATGGTCAATCATCTCCTGGATCGGTGGCGTTGTGCGAGGAATCAGGGGGATTCGCCAACGGCAATCGCTGGGCCTGCAAGGCTGAGCATCGCTAGGGCAAATGGCCCACC
>JALQST010000435.1 GCA_023264315.1 Nodosilinea sp. BSH.14 | reverse complement strand
GGAGAGGGCGGTGTCCAGAACCCGGTGCCAGCGTTGGTGGGGATCTAGGCGAGGCAGATCAAACACGAGGGCGTCCCAGTAGGCATTCAGCATGACGTGGAGTTGCTCGTTGGCGTCGGGGTGGCGCAGGGTGAAGGCGAGACTGTGGGAATTTTCCGACCAGTCAGGCTGGTGCAGGCGGCAACCATGCCAGACAAGATGCGGTTCAGCGTGCCAGATATGGACTACACGCAGGAGTTGCTCCACCCGGAAGATTTCGAGGTCTTGGGTAAAGTGGATGATGCCCTGGGTGAAGCGCAGGAGGTCGTATTCTGTCTCTATGTCGTCCCAGTTGAACCAGTTCATTTCGTTGTTTTGGCAGTAGGCATTGTTGTTGCCAAGTTGGCTACGACGGATTTCATCACCCATTAGCAGCATGGGGGTGCCCTGAGCCATAAACAACAGAGTGAGGAAGTTGCGAATTTGCCGCTGCCGCAACTGGTCGATGGCGGGGTTATCGGTGGGGCCTTCCACGCCACAGTTCCAGCTATGGTTGGCGTCGGTGCCGTCTCGGTTCGCTTCGTTATTAGCCTCGTTATATTTCTGGTTGTAGGACACCAGATCGTTCAATGTGAATCCGTCGTGGCAGGTGACAAAATGGATGCTGCGGTTGGGTTCGCGGTTGGGTTTGTGGTAAATGTCGGGGCTGCCCAACAGCCGAGCGGCCAGATCGGGCACAGATCCCCGGTCGCCCTTCACAAACTGGCGCACATGGTCGCGGTAGGGGCCGTTCCACTCGGCAAAGCGGTCGCCAATGAAGGTTCCCACCTGGTACAGTCCGGCGGCATCCCAGGCTTCGGCGATCAGCTTGGTTCCGGCCAAAATCGGGTCAGATTCGATGCTCCAGAGAATCGGCGGATCCTCCAGGGGGTTGCCCGCCAAATCCCGCGACAGCACCGAGGCCAGGTCAAACCGGAAGCCATCCACATGCATTTGAGACACCCAGTAGCGCAGGCTATCCAAAATCAGCCGCCCCACCACCGCATGACTGGCCTTGAGGGTGTTGCCGCAGCCCGTGTAGTTGGAGTAGTGGGCCAGGTTGTCGTCCTCCAGCAAATAATAGGTTTCATTGTCGATGCCCTTGAAGCTGAGGGTGGGGCCAGTGTGGTTGCCCTCGGCGGAATGGTTGAACACCACGTCTAAAATCACCTCAATCCCGGCGCGGTGCAGGGCTTTCACCATGTCGCGAAATTCATTCACGGGGCCAAGGGGGTCTTTCCGGGAGCTATAGCCACGGTGGGGCGCAAAAAAGCCGAGGGTGCTGTAGCCCCAGTAGTTCTCTAGACCGGGCTGCACGTCCTGGGGGTCGAACTGGTGGATGGGCAGTAGCTCCACGGCGGTGATGCCGAGGTCTTGCAGGTAGGGAATTTTGTCGATAATGCCCGCAAAGGTGCCCCGCTCTTCCTCCGGCAAACCCGATGAGGGATGCCGGGTAAAGCCGCCCACATGCATTTCATAGATCACGCTTTTGGCGTAGGGAATTCGCAGGGTTCGATCTCCCTCCCAGTCGTAGCTACGGTTATCCACCACCACCCCCTTGAGGGCGGTGGCGCAGTTGTCCCCCGGCAGAATGGCGGCTTTACGGTCGTAGATATCCTCCCCCACCACGGCGCGGGCGTAGGGATCCAGCAGGACTTTTTGGGGATCAAAACGGTGGCCGTTCTCCGGGTCGAAGGGGCCATGCACCCGGTAGGCGTAGATTTGGCCCACCTTCAATCCCGGCACAAACACATGCCAATAGTGCGACGTGCGATTCCGTTGCGAATCGAGGGGAATCACCCGGCTGGGATGGACGATGTTCTCCGAGTCGAACAGCAGTAGCTCCACCCCTGTCGCGTGTTTGGAATAGAGACAAAAGTTAATCCCAATAGCGTAGACGGTGGCCCCAAGGGGATAGCTTTGTCCCGGCAAAACGGTGGACGGCATAAGGGCACTCTCAACAACCAAGGGGGAACAGGGAACACCAGCATCGCGAAGATCGCTGTTGAGATTCTACCGGACAGCCCCCAGCGTCCCCAACTCTACGCTAACTGTGCAGCAATTCTCAGTAAGCTGATGTGCATCTAAATTGCATGTTGACTTTCTCCAGGGCCTTTGTCAAAAGGCTTTTACGGAGATCTGACTAGTGTATTTTAGATGGCTAACAGCTTATGACTAGGCTGGCGAATAAAATACCGCTCAGGCTGAGCCTGTCGAAGCCTTTTCACCGCCGTTTCACCCTTCGACAGGCTCAGGGTGAACGGCCAATTTGCCAAAATGAGAATTGCTG
>JALQST010000434.1 GCA_023264315.1 Nodosilinea sp. BSH.14 | reverse complement strand
TTTGGAGGGAGGTGGGCATGGGGAGTGGGGAGTCGGGAGTCGGGAGTCGGGTAGGGGCGAGGACACCTCGCCCTGGGGAATCGGGTAGGGGCGGGGTTTCTCTGCCCTGGGGGTTAGGCGGGGACGGGCTTTTTGGGGGTTTGGACGAGGCTGACTAAAATTCCCATAATGTCTTCGATGCGGTCGATGTAATAGTCTTGAAGGTCGATGTAGGCGGTGTCGTTTTTAAGGCTTAAAAATTTCCATTGGTTGCCCGTGGTCACGGCTCCATAAATTGGGTCGATGGCTTGGCCTTCTCGTTCGTTGAATAACCGAGCCGCCACCATGGCCGCTAGGCATTGCCCAAGCCCTCCTTTGATGTTTTCGTTGTTGGCCTCAAACACAATAAAAACAGGGGCACTAATGTAGAGCTGCTGGCGAGACAGACTAATCATAAAATCACAGAATCCAGTCAATTCCTGGGCAGCATCAACATTGAACTCAACCCCAGAGAAAAGACTCATTTGGTCATTTAAAAGGCGCTTTAGTTCTACTAGAATCGGCGCAATAATCATCTCGGAACGGGCTTTTTCTGTGTTAATTGCTAAAGCCAACGGAACGCTATAGCGCAAATATCCCGTAAACGCCTCCGCCAACACGACCGACTGAATGCGCTCTGAAAACAAATCCTGATTACTTTCAATCGTCAGCCCAAACCGCTTTCTAACCGTCTCTAACGTAAAATCCCGATACGACATACCGCCCCCTTTCCATGCACTTCTAAAAGTCTAATCAATCCCTCGCCCCTCCCCGGTCTCCCAGCGGTGCATTGCGGCCCATTAGATCAACCACGGTGTCCCCAGATCACAACCCAGCCGCGAATGCACCCTACCCGCTAATCAATTCCCCTAGCCCCAGAGGACAAGGGCACCTCGCCCCTACCCCACTCCCCACTCCCCACTCCCTACTCCCTCCCCACCCGAATCTCCACCGCCACCGGAAACACCTGCGCCCGCCCCCGCAGGGTATGGCGCTTGGGCAAAATTTGCTTGAGGACACGATCACGCTCTTTCTGTAGCTGATCCATCAGGTCTTGATAGTGCTTGCGGCGGCGATGCAATTCGTCGTCCAGGTTACGCAGTTGTTCTTCCTGAGCGCGACGGTTTTCCTGCAAAATCGAAAGCTGTTGCATGTCTTCGAGGAGTTTGTCGCGCTCTTCCTCGATTTTTTGGAGGGTGGTTTCTTGCATGGCTCGCTCCACTTCTTTGAGCCGATGTTTGAAGCGCTGGGTTTCGTCCTGGAGGGCGGCCTGCTCCCGTTGGGCGAGCTGTTCTGTGACCTGGCGGGTGAGATCGGCCATGAGGTGCTGGAGTACGGCTTGCACGTCGGGTTTGATATCATCCCAAAGGTCAACAGCTTGCTCGATGGCGGGGTCGGTGGGGCTGGGGGTGATGGTCTGGGCCGTATCCAACCCGGCGGCAAGGTGGGGAAGGGCGGCTCCCAGTTCACCGTTGTGGATGGGGTAGCGCAGGGTGCGTACCCAGTGGTGGAAGGGTTCGCGCAGGTCATTCACCGCTAGTTCTTCCACCGTTAGCAACAGCAGGGCATCGGCCCCAGCGGGCACTGGGCCATAGCGCACCGTCCAGCGGCTGCTCTGGGCGGCGTCCCCCGTGCCACCCGGAAACCGAGCGCGGGCATACATCCCCAAGGCTTGGTGAAAGAGGGGATGGCCGAGGTGCATCAGTACTGTGTCCTTGGCGGGGCGATATACCGGGCGGTGGTTCTTGACTTGGATGAAGTGCTGCGGGTCAAACACAATGGCCGGGATTGGCCCCTGGTGGCCGTGGGTGTGGCCCAGCCGCAGGTGATCATCCACCGCCGCATCCCACTTGGGGGGAATGGGCATCTTCAGGCGCAGTCGGCCCTGGTCGTCGGGGGCTTCAAACCGGGGCAGGCCCACGCCGATGCCGAGGGCCATTTCTAGGGTTTGGGCCAGGGTGGCAGGGGTGAGGTCTAGCTCTTGTTCGAGGGTGCGGAGGGCGGCGGCAGCAGCTTGTCCGGCGGCGATGTCTTCCGAGCTAGGCAGGCGAGATCGGCCCTGGCGATAGGTCACGGCATCGTCTAGGCCACGCAGCACGCGGTCGGTATCCTCCATCTCCACAAATCGACGCTGAAAGGCGGCATCAAACACCTCGCCCATCGAGCCGAGTTCTTCCCGGATGGTGTTAACCTTCTCCACCACCCGCGCCAAAAACTTCAGGTCGGCATCGTCTTCGCTGGTGAAGTGCAGCACCAACACATCCTGGGCCTGCCCGTGGCGATCTAGGCGGCCAT
>JALQST010000433.1 GCA_023264315.1 Nodosilinea sp. BSH.14 | reverse complement strand
CTATGCCAGCGCCTCTGACCCCGCCGTTGGTATCTTTGACTCTCCCCAACAAAGCGTCATCGCCCAGTTGAACTTTGTGCCCGATGGCCCTTTCAACGCGGCGATTGCTTACATGTTGAACAATCGCTCTTCCACCTTCGCCCTCAACAATACTGGTGTTCCTGCTCCCGGTGGTAGGGTAAATACCTTTGCTGGTCTGGCTAGCTACGACTTCGGTAACTTCTTTGTGGGCGGTCATATTGCCTACCAAGATTTCCAAGGCGGCAACGACTTTAGCTGGACCGCTGGCGGTGGTGTCAACGATGTCTTCCTAGAAGGCTCTCAACTCGGGGTCTACGGTGGCCAACTGCCTCAGGGATTTGGGCTTGCTAGCAATCCCTGGCTGGTTGAAGGCTACTATGAAATGCCTCTCAATGAGTTCCTGACTATTACTCCGGCACTCATTTACGGTGATGCCAACATTTCTCCTTTCATCGGTGGTGATGATCGTGGTCTCTGGGGTGTCATCCGCACCACCTTCCGCTTCTAAGGTTTTATCCCTTTAAGCGAAGTTAGCGATAGATGAAAAGCCTCGTCACTATGGCGGGGCTTTTTTGTGCCCTCACTCATCGGTTATCCATGCATTTTGAGACGGAACTGGTTCACAGCGGCAGGAGCATTGATCCTGCAACGGGGGCTTTGGTGGCACCCATTCATCTTTCTACAACCTTTGAGCGCGGGGTGGATGGCTCCTCTCCCCATGGCTATGTCTATGGCCGTAGTGACAATCCTAACCGTCAGGCCTTGGAAACGGCCTTGGCGACGCTGGAAGCTGGGTGTGAGGCGGCGGTGTTCGGTTCGGGGTCAGCAGCGACGTTGACCCTGCTGCAAGCACTCAAGGCTGGGGATCATGTGGTGGCCCCCCAGAATGTTTACTTTGGGGTACAGGAAATATTGGCCAAAATTCTGGCTCCCTGGGGCTTGCAATACACCCTGGTGGATACGACAGATTTAGCTGCGGTGGCCGCCGCTATCCAAGCGAATACCCGTCTGGTGCTGATTGAAACGCCCTCCAATCCCCAACTGGCCGTGACCGATATCCAGGCTGTGGCCAACCTAGCCCATCAGGCCCAGGCCTATTTGGCTTGCGATAACACGATTCCCTCGCCCGTGCTGCAACGCCCCTTTGACCATGGGGCAGATTTTGTCATTCATGCCACCACAAAATACCTCGCAGGGCATAGCGATGTGATTGGCGGGGCCGTCATGACCAAGGAGTCTAATCCGCTGTTTGACCAATTACGGCTGATTCAGGGCCTAGGCGGCGCGATTCCGTCTCCCTTTGACTGTTGGCTGACTCTGCGGGGGCTTTCCACCTTGGCCCTGCGGGTACAGGCCCAAAGTCAAGCGGCGTTGGCCATTGCCCAATGGCTGCAACAGCATCCCGCCATTGAACGGGTTCTCTATCCGGGGCTACCTGGCCATCCCGGGTATGATACCGCCCAGCGGCAAATGCAAGGAGGCTACGGCGGAGTGTTGTCTATTTTGGTGCACGGCGGCCAAGAGGCGGCCTTAGCCATGTCAACAAAGACTCAGATCTTCACTCGCGCCACCAGCTTTGGTGGCCCCCACAGCACCCTAGAACATCGGGCCTCCATTGAGGCACCAGGTAGCCAAACTCCGGTAAATTTGCTGCGTCTATCCATTGGCTTAGAGCATCCCCAGGACTTAATGGCTGATCTCGACCAAGCCCTGCGTACCCCGGATTGAGGATTCAGGCAGGATATCCCTGGATAGGATCCAATGTAGATGCAGATCCTCGTCCCTAGGATTCGGCGGATCGCAAGGCCCGTAACTCCGACTCTAGCCCTTCGATGCGTTCCAGAAGTTGCTGATTGGTTTGCATCAGTTCCTGGGCGCGGCTGCTGAGGTAGGGATCGGTTTCCCACCAACTGATGCCAATTTCGCGGGCCTTATCCACCGAGGAAATTAGCAGCCGAATGCGGATGCTCAGCAACTCCGTGGAGCCTACCGAGATGGAGATATCACCAGCAATGACGATGCCCTTATCCAGCACCCGCTCTAGCACATCAACAAGGGACGAACTTTGGGTGGCGGTGGGGATGGTGCTGCGGCTGGTTTGGGGACGAGGAACAGAGGTAGTCACAGGAGTTCTTGATATTCAGCACGAATTTGATACACCGAGGGTCGCTGACCATCGGCCCCTTTCTCAATCAAGCCCTGGTCGAGCATGGATTTGAGGGCATTGACGACGTGAAAGCGGGTCAGCACAAGATCGGTCTCAATGCGGGAAAAAGAGGCTGACCCTACATTATCTA
>JALQST010000432.1 GCA_023264315.1 Nodosilinea sp. BSH.14 | reverse complement strand
CGGGGGCTAGATCTACCGGATCTCGCCCCTGACCCCTACGACCCGTTCACCCTGTGGTTTCAGCAAGCCTGTGATGCAGAATTGCTGGAGCCCAATGCCCTAGTGCTGTCTACGGTGTCGCCCGAAGGCCATCCCTACCAGCGCACGGTGCTATTGAAATACTTTGACCGAGACGGCTTTGTGTTTTTCACCAACTACGGCAGCCGCAAGGCCCAGCACATCGAGCAGCATCCCCAGGTGTCGCTGCTGTTTCCCTGGTATGCCCTAGAGCGGCAGTTGGCGATTACGGGCACCGCCAGCAAAATTTCCGCCGCCGAATCCTTCAAATACTTCACCTCTCGGCCTAGGGGGAGCCAGTTGGGGGCTTGGGTGTCGCAGCAGAGCCAGATTATTTCCTCCCGGCAACTGCTGGAGATGCAGTTCGAGAAAATGAAGCAGCGTTTTCTCAACCAAGACATCCCCCTGCCGGACTTTTGGGGTGGCTATCGAGTGCAGCCCTCTAGCTTTGAGTTTTGGCAAGGTCGCCCCAGCCGTCTGCACGACCGTTTTCTCTATACCCCTGCCTCGGAGAGAGAATCGGGCTGGCAAGCGGTGCGACTGTCGCCCTAGCGGGTGGGGACGAGGCGTTCGCGGAGGGCAGGTAGATCGTCGTTGAGAAAAACTACCATGCGGCCTAGGTAGGGGGTACCGCTTTCGCCGTAGGCCAATTCGTACCAGTAGGCGAACCGTTCGCCGGATCGCACCGCGCCAACTAGGGTGAGGTTGGGGTTCTCGGTGGCTTGGTCAGTGGGGTATTCAAACAGGAGTTTTCCCTGGCGATAGTCATTGAAGATTTGGGGGCCATAGATCAGCCGCAGGGATTCCTCCAGGCGGTCTACCGTGATGTCGTTGGCGTGGTCTACCAGGGTAAAGCGCTCAGTGCGGATGATGTGGCGGGCATTGTCGGGCATCCTTCCCGCCACCGGAAACAGACTGGACTGAAATGAAAACCGCTGCCCAGGGCTGGGGGTGCGGTTGATGCTGAGGCGTTCGTTGGGGGCGGGGCTGAGGGTGGGGTTGTTACGAATCCAGGATTCCGCCACAGCAACAGATTGCCCCGGAATGGCCAAACTGGGTAGGGCCAAATGGCCTATGGTGGCGAGGCCCATCCCCAAACCTAGGGACGCCTGTGCCCCCCGCCTTAGGATGGAACTTGTCCCCACTGAGATTGTCCCTTGGGATAATGCGGCCATTGCGTCACCTTGCCATATCGAACTTGGGGAACCCGTGCCCCATGATAGCGACCCCAACGCGGTTTGGCGTAGGTTGCCGATGGTTTGCGCCAGTTCCCTGCCCCCACGGCTCAGGATTCCCCATCGGTGGGGGGCGGCTGGGGCGAATCTTCCTGGAGCGGCAAGGGTTCGGGGGGAGCTAGGGGCAGATCCTCCACGGTGGGCAGGGGCTCGGGGGTGAGTTTGACGGGTTGGGTGCCGCCGCCCAGGCGTCTCAGCAGTTTGGGGGTAGCGTCGTGGAGCAGGTAAATCAGGCGATCTCCCACCTTCCAATCCTCTTGGCCGAGGGCAACCTGGAGGGCACCGTCCCGCTCCACTAGGAGGGGAATCATTTCACCGCCGCGCACCAGGGCGGATAGGTGGGCCTGTTGCCGTTCCATAACGTCGGATCGCAGGTGGGTTTCCCCTAGGCGCACTTCGCCATCCGTGAGATAGCGGTTCCACTTTTTCAGGGAGAGGCTAGGGGTTTGGGCCTCCTTCAGCTTGCCCTGGTTGGGTACCTCACCGAGGTCTTTGTCCGTGGGCATGATGGCGATGACGCGGGGGGGCTGAAATTCCTCTAGGGCGCGTTGGGCCACCACGGCGTTGACTTCGCCGTTTTTGGTGATAGCCAGGAAGGTTCCGGCCTTGCCCAGTCCGGCCTGTTCCAGCACCCCATGATCGAGGGCGCTGCTGATCAGGAGATCAAGCCCCTCCTTGGCCGCTTCGTCCTGGGCGGCTTCGTTGGTGTCGATCAGCACCACGGGATCGCCGTAGTCCTTGATCAGACGAGCGATCAGCAAACTGAGCGGGGTGCAGCCCACAATCACCGCCCCCACCGCCTTGGCCTTGGCAATGCCGAGCCATTGGGCTACCCAGCGGGCGGTCAGCCCCTGCACCAGCACGGTCATGATAATCGTCAAGAAAACCAGGGCTTTGATGGCATCGCCGCCGCTAATGCCCTTTTCCGTCAGCAAAATGGCGAACAGGGACGCCACCGAGGCCGACACAATGCCCCGGGGGGCAATCCAGCTTAGAAACACCTTTTGCCGCCAGTTCATACCGCTGCCCTGGGTGCAG
>JALQST010000431.1 GCA_023264315.1 Nodosilinea sp. BSH.14 | reverse complement strand
AGATCAGTTTGGCCGGAAGCGTTTTCAGCTTACCTACGGATTTTGCTCGGCGGATCTCAAGCGCTGGCTGGCGAAGAAAGACCCCACGACCGGGCAGAAGTACGGCATTGCCACCCCCAGCCTGGATCAGCACATGGCCCACGAGGTGAACCGCAATGGGCGGTACTACTGTGAACGCCTAGGGGCCGCCTGCGATTTCTGCATCCTTGACCTGCCCAGCGATGACCTGGTGCAGTGGATTGTGGCCCAAGGGTTGCCCTTTGACTCACTCTATTTTTATGGGGTAGATCGCCCGATTCACATTAGCTATGGCCCACAAAACAAGCGGGATATCTGGGCCTTTACCGATAAAGGAACACCGACCCGCTTTAGCGCTTAGAGTGGATGCTTGGTGGGCCTACTTGCGCCGCACTACCCGGTTTCCCCGCAGTTCAGCCCGATGGTCTAATGGCATAGAGCAGGGCCATAAACCCCACTTGTCTACGGTTTCCCGTTGACAACGCAACCGACGCCGCCGGGGACAACCGCTACCCTATGGCAGCCCTACATACTCCTGGAGGGATTTCACCTCTAGGGGGTGCTGTTGCAGGGAGTGGATGGCGGAGGCGGTGGCCTTGGCTCCGGCGATGGTGGTGATGATCGGCACCTTGTAGGCGAGGGCGGTGCGGCGGATGGAGCGGTCGTCCTCTAGGGCGGTGCTGCCTGCGGGGGTGTTGATGATCAGTTGGATCTCGCCGTTTTTGATCGCGTCTTCGATGTTGGGACGGCCTTCGTGGACTTTGAGGATCAGGTCTACGTTTAGCCCTTCGTCCATTAGGGCTTTGCGGGTGCCGCTGGTGGCGATCAGTTTTAGGCCCATCTCGGCCAGTTCCTTGGCGACGGGGATGACGGCGGCCTTGTCCCGGTCGTTCATGGAAATGAAGACCGTGCCCTGGAGGGAAAGCTTTTGGTTGGCCCCCAGTTCGGCCTTGGCGAAGGCTTTGCCAAAGTCGGCATCAATGCCCATCACCTCCCCGGTGGAGCGCATTTCTGGCCCCAGCAGAGCGTCGGTGCCGACGAACTTATCGAAGGGCAGGACGGCCTCTTTCACCGCGATGTGGTTGGGGATCACCTCGGTGGTAAAGCCCAGTTCAGCCAGGGTTTTGCCCGACATCACCCGCACCGCCAGCTTGGCCAGGGGATGGCCGATGGCCTTGGAGACAAAGGGTACCGTCCTAGACGCACGGGGGTTGGCTTCTAGGATGTAGACCTGCCCGCCCTTGACCGCAAACTGAATATTCATCAGGCCGATGACGTTGAGGCGCTTGGCTAGTTTCACCGTCCAGTCGCGGATGGTGGCCAGGGTTTCTTCGGGCAGGGTGATGGTGGGCAGGGAACAGGCCGAATCCCCGGAGTGGATGCCCGCCTGCTCGATGTGCTCCATAATGCCGCCGATGACGACCTGGCCCGTGTGGTCGGCGATGGCGTCCACATCCACCTCGATGGCGTTTTCCAAAAACTTGTCGATCAAAATCGGGTGATCCGGTTCCACCTGCACGGCGTAGGTCATGTAGCGCTCTAGGTCGTCGTCGGAGTAGACGATTTCCATGGCCCGCCCGCCGAGGACGTAGCTGGGCCGCACCACCACGGGGTAATCAATCTGCTGGGCGACTTTGAGGGCATCCTGGTAGCTGCGGGCCATGCCGTTGGGGGGCTGCTTGATGTCTAGCTCCCGCAGAATGGCCTCGAAGCGCTCCCGATCTTCGGCGGTGTCGATGGAATCGGGCGAGGTACCCCAGATGTTGGTTTCCGTCGTCGGCAAAGAAGCCAGGTATTGCTGAAGGGGAACCGCCAGTTTTAGGGGCGTTTGGCCCCCAAACTGGATGATGATGCCCACGGGATTTTCGGCCTCAATAATATTGAGTACGTCTTCCTTGGTCAGCGGCTCGAAATAGAGGCGGTCGCTGGTGTCGTAGTCCGTGGAAACGGTCTCCGGGTTGGAGTTGACCATGATCGTCTCGAAGCCGTCGTCCCGCAGGGCAAAGGAGGCATGGCAGCAGCAGTAGTCGAACTCGATGCCTTGACCAATGCGGTTGGGGCCACCGCCAAGGATCATCACCTTGGGACGGTCGCTGGGCAGCACCTCGGTTTCGGTTTCGTAGGTGGAGTAGTAGTAGGGAGTGAAGGCTTCAAACTCGGCGGCGCAGGTGTCTACGGTTTTGTAGACAGGGATGACGTTCAGCCCCTTGCGATACTGGCGCACGGTGTCTTCGTCGGTGCCCGTAGCGTAGGCAATTTGGCGGTCGCTAAAGCCTTGGCGCTTGATGGCCAACATTTGGTCGGCGGTGATGGTGGGCA
>JALQST010000430.1 GCA_023264315.1 Nodosilinea sp. BSH.14 | reverse complement strand
GGGCTAAGCCAAAAATCGGCCTGTAGGGGCGAGGTTTCCTCGCCCCTACAGGCTCCAATCCCTTCCCTGAACTTGAGTATCTGAGCTTGCAAGGAAACCCTAAGATTGAAACAGTGCCTAAAATAGGGTTAAAAAGCACGACCTAAAAGCACGACCTAAACGATGAACACCAGGCTGGTTAACTCTCTCCTTCAGGTTATTGAGTCTCTGTCTGAGGCGGAGCGGAGCTTGCTGTACACCCAGATGGATCGTAAATTGGCCTGGAAAGTGAGCCAAAACCGTCTGCGGCATCTTCATCACCGCCTCCGGCAAACTCAAGGTGGTGAAATGCCCCAGGTTTTCGTGGCAGACTTGCTAGAGCAAGAACGAGAACAGCGCGACGACGCCCTGCTTAGAAGTATTGAACCAAAGCTGAATACCCCATGAAAGTGGAATCCGTGTGTGTGGATGCCAGCTTTGTAGTGCGTCTATTAATTGAAAATCCAGAGGAATCTCCCTATCAGTTGCTCTGGGATAGCTGGTTAGAGGCTGGAAGCATCATCACAGCACCAACTCTTATCTTCTACGAGATCACCAATGCCCTGTATCGTTTGGCCAAGGTAGGGCAGTTTTCTCCAGAGGTCGCTCAGGAGTTCTTAGAAATTGCCACGGGCTTGAATATTCAACTTTATGGGGATGCCTATCTCCACGCAAGAGCTTGGCAAATTGCCCAGCAGTTCTCGCTGGCATCAGCCTACGACGCCCATTATTTGGCCCTAGCTGAAATGTTGGCGGCTCCTTTATGGACGGTAGATCGCCGTTTGGTCAATTCAGTTAGCCATGTCTATGACTGGATCCATTTTGTTGCTTAGTCCTCTCTAGGTTGAGAGAATTCTGGGGCTAGTAGACGCCGTTGGCTCAGCGATTCAGGCGTTGGCTGAGATCCGTGCGGGAGGCAAGGCGGGCCTTACCGGAGTTGGCCCAGGCTTGCAGGGCTTCGATCTGTTCTTGGGCGGTGCGGGCCAGGGGCACGATTTGGCTGGCGGCTTCGAGGATGTCGTTGGTGGTGAAGTCGCGGTTTTGGCTAAAGCCGAGGTGCATGGCTTCCACGATCATCTGCTCAATTTCGGCCCCAGAGAAATCGGGGGTTTCTTCGGCCAGTCGCGGCAGGTCGTAATTCGCTAGGCTGTGGGGCCGCAGGCGGGACAGGTGGACTTCAAAGATGGCCTGTCGTTCGGTTTGGCTAGGCAGGCCCACAAAGAAGATGTCGTCGAACCTCCCCCGGCGCAGCATTTCCGGCGGCAGGGCTTGGATGTTGTTAGCGGTGGCCACTACGAACACCGGGGAGCTTTTTTCCGCCATCCAGGTGATGAAGGTGCCAAACACGCGGCTGGTGGTGCCGCCGTCGCTGCGGCCTTCCACCCCGGCAAAGGCTTTGTCAATTTCGTCAATCCACAGCACGCAGGGGGCCAGGGCTTCGGCTAGCTGGATCATCTGCCGGGTGCGGGATTCTGATTCGCCGACGAGTCCGCCAAACAGCCGCCCCACATCCAGCCGCAGCAGGGGCAGGTGCCAGTGGTGGGCAATGGCCTTGGCGGTGAGGGATTTCCCGGTGCCTTGGATGCCGATTAGCAGCAGCCCACGGGGATAGGGCAGACCGTACTGACGGGCTTTTTCCGAAAAAGCGGTACCCCGTTTCAGCAGCCAGTCCTTGAGGTTATCCAGGCCGCCGATGTCGGAAATTTGCTCGGTGGCGGGGTAGTAGTCCAAAATTTGGGTTTGGCGAATGGTCTGGCGCTTCTCCTCTAGGATCAAGTCCAAATCACGGTCATCAAAGGCCCCGTGGCTGGCGATGGCTCGGCCCAAGACCCGCCGAATCCGCTCTAGGGAAAGCCCCTGGCAAGACCGCACCACCTCATCCAGCATGGTCGGCGACAGGTTGGTGCCCGTGACCCCCAGGATCTGCTGCACCTCCTGACGAATCGCCGCCGCCGAGGGCAGGGTGAACTCTAGCACCGTCACAATTTCCCCCAATTCCTCTGGAATAGCCAACTGGGGCGACAGAATGACAATGTTTTTGGGCTGAGATTTCAGTAACCGCGCCAGGTTTCGCAGTTTTCGGGAAATGGCGATGTCATCTAAAAAGCGCTGAAAATCCCGCAAAATAAACACCGCCGGAGCCCCAGAAGGCAGTTTTTCCACCATTTCTAGCGCCTGCAACGGATTACGCCGCCCAAAGCCCGCATCATTGAGGTTGCCCTGGTAGCCGTCTACAAAATCCCACAGGTACACCGCCCGATCCCCTTGGGTCTTGGCGCTGGCGGTGATTTCCGCTTCGGCCCGCTCCTCTTCGGCGGTGGCCACGTAGATGATT
>JALQST010000042.1 GCA_023264315.1 Nodosilinea sp. BSH.14 | reverse complement strand
AACGGCAGATGCCAGGGTAAAGTTGCACCATCTCTACCCATCAATAAATAATTGACTGAACACTAGGGTGTTGTCTAATTGGCCCCCTGTGGTCAAGAATGGAGGATGTTCTATCCTCCGGGGATCAGCGATCCACCCTGGGCGAGGATTGTTGTACGTTTTGGGTTTGCCTTAGGAGCCTGCTGTGAGCGACGCATTTGACTACGACCTAATCATTATCGGGGCCGGAGTAGGAGGCCATGGGGCCGCGCTCCACGCCGTCAAGTCGGGGCTCAAAACCGCCATCGTGGAAGCGGATGTCATGGGCGGCACCTGCGTCAACCGGGGCTGTATTCCCTCCAAGGCGCTGCTGGCGGCTTCGGGTCGGGTGCGGGAACTGCGCGACGAGCACCACCTCAAATCCATGGGCATCCAGGTTGGCCAAGTGGGCTACGACCGCAGCGCCATCGCCGATCACGCCAAAAATTTGGTCAGCAAAATCCAGGGCGACCTCACCAACAGCCTCACCCGCCTGGGCGTGGATATCATCAAGGGCTGGGGCCGTGTGGTAGGCGAACAAAAGGTGGCCATCGACACCAGCGAGGGCGAAAAAAACGTCACCGCCAAGGACATTATTTTGGCTCCGGGTTCGGTGCCCTTTGTGCCCCCCGGCATCACCACCGACGGCAAAACCGTGTTTACCAGCGATGAAGCCCTGAAGCTGGACTGGCTACCGGACTGGATCGCCATCATCGGCAGCGGCTACATTGGGCTAGAGTTTTCCGACATTTACACCGCCCTGGGCTGCGAAGTCACCATCATCGAAGCCCTGGATCAGCTCATGCCCACCTTCGACCCCGACATTGCCAAGGTGGCCCAGCGGGTGCTGATTGCGCCGCGTGATATTGATACTCGCGCCGGACTAATCGCCAAGACCATTACCCCCGGCAACCCCGTGGTGATTGAACTGGCCGACCGGGAAACCAAGGAAGTGGTGGAAGTCCTAGAAGTGGACGCCTGCCTGGTGGCCACCGGGCGCATCCCCGCCGCCAAGAACATGGGCCTAGAGCGCGTGGGCGTAGAGCTAGATCGACGCGGTTTCATCCCCGTCAACGACCGTTTGCAAGTGACCCGCAACGGCGAACCCGTGCCCCACCTGTGGGCCATTGGCGATGCCACGGGCAAGATGATGCTGGCCCACGCCGCCGCCGCCCAGGGGGTGATCACCGTGGAGAACATCTGCGGCCAAGATCGCGCCGTCAACTACATGAGCATCCCCGCTGCCGCCTTCACCCACCCCGAAGTGAGCTTTGTGGGGTTGACGGAACCCGCCGCCAAGGAAAAGGCCGAAGCGGAAGGATTCGTCATCGACACCGTGCGCAGCTACTTTAAGGGCAATTCCAAAGCCCTAGCGGAAGGGGAAACCGAAGGTCTCGCTAAGGTGATCTACCGCAAAGACACCGGGGAAATCTTGGGCGCGCACATCATCGGCCTCCATGCGGCGGATCTGATCCAAGAAGCGGCTAACGCCATCCACCAGGGGCAAACCGTCACCGATCTGTCCTTCTGCGTCCACACCCACCCCACCCTTTCCGAGGTGATGGACGAAGCCTTCAAGCGTGCTGTGGTGGTGCCCGCATGACCATCCGCCGTCGTCCTCCCAATCCCCCCGTTGCGGTGAAGCATTTGCATTACCAAGTCCAGGCTCCCGATGCGGAGCCGCGCAATATCCTAGAGAAAATTGTCTGGCACAAGGAAAAGGAAGTTGCCCAACTGCGGGAACGCCTGCCCTTGGCCGACCTTCAGCGGGAGGTGTTGACTGCTCCCCCAGCGCGGGACTTCATCGCCGCCCTGCGCCAGGGGCCAACCTCCCCAGCGTTGATTGCTGAGGTCAAAAAGGCCTCCCCCAGCAAGGGCGTGATCCGCGAAGACTTTGATCCCGTGGCCATCGCTCAAACCTACAACCGCCACGGGGCCGCTTGCCTCTCGGTGCTGACGGACAAAGCCTTTTTCCAGGGGGATTTTGACTATCTGGCCCAGGTGCGGCAGGCGGTGGAAATTCCTTTGCTTTGCAAGGAGTTCATCATCTACCCCTACCAGATGTATTTGGCCCGCTGCAAAGGGGCCGATGCGGTGCTGCTGATTGCGGCGGTGCTGTCCGACAAAGACCTGCGCTACTTTGTGCAGATTGCTAAGGCCCTGGGAATGGCGGCGCTGGTGGAGATCCATACCCTGGAGGAACTGGATCGAGTCCTGGCGATTCCGGCGGTGACGCTGATCGGCATCAACAACCGCGACCTGGAAACCTTCACCACCGATCTGGCCACCACCGACACCCTGATCGCTGCCCGCCGGGATCAGCTCCAGGCCAGAAATGCCCTCGTTGTGGCCGAATCGGGGATTTTCACCGCCGCCGACGTGGAAACCTTGGCGACCGCTGGGGCCAGTGCCATACTGGTCGGAGAATCGCTGATGCGCCAGCCCGATCCAGGGGTTGCCATCACCCAACTGTTTCCATCGGCGGCGGGTTAGCGGCCAATCGGGGAGCTTAGGGAAGCTGGCATGGCGGCTGGATCGCCCAGCGGTTCGCGCCGGTAAATCCGGTCACAGGTTCATTTTAGGGGTAGCCTTGGGGGCACGGCATCTATGGTGAGTTCGGGTCAATCAGTTCCACTTCCCTCCCACATTCACTACGAATTGCTCCTGCGATTGCTAGAGCAGCAAACCATGGCAACGGTGTATCAGTCCCCGGATCTCCGGCGACAAACCCAGGAGTTAATCATCACCCTGCGCAAGGCGCTGTCCCAGCAGCGGCAGATTGAGGAAACCTGCAAATTGTCCCACCTACCCGTGGAATATCAGTGGTCTACCAATCAACCCACGGAGCGCTTTTCTGCTGAAATCTAGGGCTGCCAAGGAACCCCGAGGGACTGCGCTAGGATGGGGCCTAGGCATAGAAACGATGTGGGGACATGGATCTTTCTTTTCTGTTAGCGATAGCGCTGCTTGTGGGGCTGTTCTTTTGGCTCCGGCGTTTTCGTAGACGGGGGAGAGGTTACCATCGCCCCCGATCCACCACGGCCCCCACCACAGCCCGCTCGGTCAGGGGTTCCACGCGGCGAGAACTGCTGCGGCTGGTGGGCGGCAACCAGGATGTGGCCCAGCGCTTGGTGGATCAAGTCCAGCTTCGTAACCCCAACCACAGCGAGCAATGGTGCTGGGAAAAGGCCATCTACGACATCCAGCGCGACCGCCGCAGCTCTTGAATAGACCGAGGTTTTGCACCCTCACCCCCAACCCTTTCCCACAGAGAGAGGGGATCTGGCCCTACAGGCTGCCTTCAACCCTGGCGTTGAAGCCGTAGACCTTGCGTTCTCCGGCGAGGGCCACTAGGGTAACGGTGCGCTCATCCCCTGGTTCAAAGCGGACAGCGGTGCCCGCTGGAATATCCAGGCGCATTCCCCGCGCTTGGTCTCGGTCAAAACTGAGGGCGGCGTTGACTTCGTAAAAATGGAAGTGGGATCCGATCTGGATGGGGCGATCCCCCGTGTTGGCCACCGTCAGCGTAGCCGTGGCTTTTCCGGTGTTGAGTTCGATCTCGCCCTCGGCGGGGAGCAGTTCTCCAGGAATCATCCTTTACCTCCTAGGTTGGCAATCAAATCTTGGCGCTTTTGCTGCATGGCCCGCTCCACCACAGGCAGGGTTTCTTCGATTTCCCGCCGCGCCACGCCTTCGGCCCCCGCATCCAGCCGTTGGGTGAGGGCAATCACGTGGGCAGTTTCGAGGGCAATTTCCGTGGGCACTTTAACATCGGGAATCACCCCCGTACCGTCCCAGTTTTTGCCCGTCACCGGGCTGATGGCCTGCCCCGTAGGCATGAACACCCAAAAGTGATCATGGAGCCGGAAGCCTCGGCCTGGGTTGGCCCCGCCCCGCGTGGTTTCGCCGACGATGGTGGCCCGCTGGCGGGTTTGCAGATTGTAGGCAAATTCTTCGGCGGCGGAGAAGGTGTCTGGGCTGGTAAGCACAAACACAGGCTTACCCAAATACCGTGGCCCCGGCAGGTGGGGCACCGTCCACCACTGGTGGGTTTCGTCGGTTTCGCTCCAGTAGAGGTCGTTAAGATGGACGGCGGGATGGGCCGGAAACAGGTAGCTACAGAGAAACGCCACCGCCGCCGGAGATCCGCCCTGGTTGTGGCGCAGGTCAAAAATTAGGGCATCGGTGTGGGCCACCAGGGTCATCGCTGCCGCCAGAGCATCCCCGGCCAATTCCGGCGGTTCAAAGCTAAAAAGCTGGATGTAGCCCACATTTCCCGGTAGCCGCTCCACCCTATTGAGGTCAAAATTGCGGCGGCGGCTGGCCTGGGCTTGGCGTTCCAGTTCATCAGCGGTGGGTTCGGCCTGGGGTTCGAGGTGGGGCAGGGGCACCGGGCTAAAGTGCAGCTTCAGGTGGCGGTCTTGGCTGAGGGCTTGAAGCTGGGCGGTGAGGGTATCCGCCAGTTGTTGCCCCCCGGTGATGTCACCATAGCCGCCGTTGTCGAGGCGCTGATCTAAATCAGCCTGGATTTTTTCGGCGATCTCGGGAAACACGTAGCTATCTAGCTGATCCGCCAACGCCCCAATCACCGCCTCCACATCGTCGGGCTGGAGGGGAAAGTCGGTGTCGGCAGCGGTGGAAACAGAGGAAGCCATGTCAATCAGCGATAGGGTCAGGTCAAACAGCGTCCATGAGGTAAACCTAGAGCCATCCCGGCGCAGATCGCCCAATCAGCCCTAGCTGATAAGCCTTAGCGAATGGGATCGTGAACGGTGACAAGCTTGGTGCCGTCGGGAAAGGTGGCCTCCACTTGCACCTCGTGGATCATCTCCGCCACGCCGTCCATGACCTCCTCCCGGCTGAGCAGGGTGGTGCCGTAGCTCATCAGGTCTGCCACGGTGCGGCCATCCCGCGCCCCTTCCAAAATTGCCGCCGAAATGTAGGCGACCGCCTCTGGATGGTTGAGCTTGAGGCCCCGATTTTTCCGCCGTTCTGCCACTAGGGCAGCGGTAAAAATCAACAGCTTGTCTTTTTCTTGGGGGGTCAGTTGCATGGGCCTAGCTCAAGGACGGAAATGCAGGGGAGAATGCCTCGTTTCAGTGTACCAAACGCCGCCCCTTTCTATCGGCATCGGGCCGTTTGGGCCAGGGTGCTAGACGGTAAAACAGTTTGTAACAAAAAGGATACACGCCGCCATACACCGCCCCAAATCAGAGTAGTCTTATGCACATGCTGTGATTTCACTGTGAGAAGGAGAAAACCCCGATGGCTGCTGCGTTTCTACCCTCTATCTTGGTTCCTTTAGTGGGCATTGTGTTCCCCGCTGCGGCAATGGCCTTCTTGTTTCTTTACATTGAGCGCGAAGAAGCCTAGGCTAGGTTCGCCCTAAGGGTCTAGAGCATGGTCGCCCTGGGCTACTCGCCCCCTTTAGGGGCGTAGTCATAGGATTGTCAAGCAATACCCGTAAAGTCGTCCTTAGACAGGGCGGCTTTTTTATGCCTTGCTCTTGGGCCAAGTTTCCCGCGTCAGACCTTCAACGAGTCGCCTAGGGCTCGAATGGGCTCTAGCTTGGGAGGCGAGCTTGAGTCGCCCGATTGAAAAGGCTAGAAATTCTTTGTAAACAGGTGATTCGTTTTCGGGAACCTCCGCTACAATCAAACCGCACCGCTCCTGACCCTATTGTGTATATCCCCGGTATCCGGGGGTGAGCCATGGCGGTGAAGCGCTCTTGCGGCGCTTAGTCCAGGAAGTTCCGGTCGTCGTCTAGGCAGGCGTCCCACCGGGCAGAGAGGGCATCGGCCACCATGGCCTCTAGAGCAGCGGTGTTCACCGTGCGGGTCATGTGCTCCTTCATGGGGTCGGAGAGGGGAACCAATCGCAGCCGACGATTGTCTTGAACCAAGTCAAAATGACTTTGAGCCCCGTCGGTTTTGCCCATTTCGAGGTAGTCAAAGCTGTGAACGTTAATGTAAAGGGTGTGATTAGCAACGAGCGTGGCCTGTTGGGAGTCGGCGAAGACCTCCATAATCAAACCTTGGTCGGCGGAGAGAACAACGCCGTCTTCAAGGTGGCTATAGCTAACTTGGCCAAGGTCTTGGAGCAACCTAAGCATATCGGCCTTGTTAACGACCATGCCCGTATCTACTAAGCAGGGCGCGAGGGTGCTTAGGTCTCTAACACGCTCGTGATTCATAGGTTTTTAACCACGCTACGGCAATCCGTGGAGCAGGTTGAGCAAACTTTGCCCCCGCAGCTCTACATCCACGATACTCGATATTTCTGGGAATGATCTGCCTTTTCTCGGGTTTCCTGTGGCCAATCCCAGGCGGATGCGGGCTTAAGCCTCACCCTAAGGCGAATTTCGGTAGGATACTGTCGATCCATTAATGGCCTACGTAATTATGCTGAAACATGACGGAATGATCCCCTGGAGGGATAGCCGTTGAAATCTGGATTCAACCGGGGGCTGTCCTCCGTGGCCCGCTGGTGGGCGCAGTGGGGCGGAGCCATCGTCTTCTATACGATTCTGCCCTTGCCCCGTTGGTGGGTGCCTCAGTTTGAGGGCATTGCCGCCCTAGCTCCGTGGGTGGGGCTGGGGCTGGGGTTGGGGTTGGCCGGGGCACACTCGGCCTTGGGGGTTTTGGGGTTCACGGCGGTCTTCCGCAGCGCCCTGGTGGTGTGGCTGTGGTTTTGGATCACGGGGGGGCTGCATCTGGATGGAGCCATGGATACCGCTGATGGGCTGGCGGTGCCGGATCCGCAGCGGCGGCTGGCGGTGATGGCCGATAGCCGCAGTGGGGCCTTTGGGGTGATGGCGGCGATTGCTATCCTAGGGCTCAAAACTCTGGCCCTAGCGGAGTTGACCGTGGGCCATCTGGGGGTGCTGGCGCTGGCGGCGCTGTGGGGCCGCTGGGGGCAAGTGGTGGCCATTCTACGCTATCCCTACCTCAAGGCCACGGGCAAAGGCGCTTTCCACAAACCTCATCTGCGTTGGCCCTGGGCCTTATTCGGGGGGCTAGGGGCCAGTGGAGGGGTGGCGGGCGGCTGGATTTGGATCTGGCCTGATCAATGGCGATTGGCGCTAGGGGTGTGGGTCGGGGGGCTGGCTCTGGCGGTGGCAGTGGGAGCGTGGTTTCAGCGTCGCCTCGGGGGGCACACTGGGGATACCTACGGAGCCACCGTGGAGTGGACGGAGGTCTTGGTCTTAATTTGGGCCGCAGCTTTGACCCACTGGGTACTGTAGTGGGGCGATCTTAATCTAATGAAAATCATCGTCAATAAAGAGTAGGATATCTGGCAGGGTGAACCGGGTTGTCCGGATTTTGCTACGGTTGTTATTACTTCTCATAACCTGATTTTGTGCCGACGGCCACGACGATGACTTCAGCGGATATTCTGCGTCTTGATGCGATTACGAAGCGATATAGCCCCAGCGCTTCCCCAGCGGTGGATGGCGTGAGCCTCGGCCTGCGGCAGGGCGAGATTCTGGCGCTGTTAGGCCCTTCTGGCTGTGGCAAAACCACGCTGCTACGGCTCATCGCCGGGTTTGAACAGCCCGACCAAGGCACCATTTACCTGGGGCAGCAGCCCGTGTGCGGCCCCTGCTGGCTCCCCCCGGAGCGGCGGGATGTGGGCATTGTGTTCCAGGACTATGCTCTGTTTCCCCATTTAACGGTGGAAAAAAACGTGGCTTTTGGGCTTCAGTCCCTCGTGCGGCTGGGGAGTTTGGCTCCCAAGCAGGTGCAAGAACAGACCAGGGACGCCATCGCCCTAGTGGGGCTGACGGGCTTGGAGGGGCGATTTCCCCACGAACTTTCTGGCGGGCAGCAGCAGCGGGTGGCCCTCGCCCGTGCCCTCGCCCCCCGGCCCGCCCTCATTTTGCTGGATGAGCCCTTTAGCAATTTGGATGTGCAGGTGCGGCTGCATCTGCGCCAGGAGGTGCGCGAGGTGCTGACCCAGGTACACGCCTCCGGTATCTTCGTCACCCACGATCAAGAGGAAGCCCTCGCCATTGCCGACCGGGTGGCCGTGATGCGCCAGGGGCAACTGGAGCAGTGGGGAACACCTGAAACGATCTACACGACCCCGGCCTCCCGCTTTATCGCCAGCTTTGTCACCCAAGCTAACTTTCTTGCCGCCCGCCGCACCCCCCAGGGCTGGGTCACGGAATTGGGCACCCTGCCCCAGGTCATCCAGCCGGATGGGCATCCCCCCAAAGACACTGTGACCCAAGGCGAAGTCATGATTCGCCAGGAAGACCTAGCCCTGGCATCGGTGGCGGATGGGGTGCTCTGGGTTAAAAGTCGTCAGTTTTTGGGCCGAGAATACGCCTACAGCCTCACGACCCCCGCCGGACAGATTCTCCACGCCCGTCTTCCGGCCAGCCAAGCCCTGCCGGTGGGGGGACGGGTTCAGCCCATCCTCCCGGCCCAGCCCCCTATGCTGTATCCCGATCAGTCCTGATCCCCAAACCCCGCTAGCACCATACCCATTCTCAATGGCAAGCTGTAGGCTCGTCCAACGCAATCGCTTTGAACCGCTTGGATCCGGGTGGCCCAGGGCTAGCGGGGATTCATGCTAGCGGGGGTTAATCCGTTTTTGGCCGCGCCGACTGCCAAATAGGTGGGCGTAGACGTAGGTGAGTTCGCCACCGAGGAAAAAGATCTGGCTGGTGAGGTAAATCCACAGCATCAGCACCATAAAACTGCTGACCACCCCGTAAGACTGAAACTGACTGCCAAGGCTAATCACGCTATTGGTAATGAGTTGTTGCAAAATCAGCCATAAAACGGCGGTAAATAGAGCCCCTAGCCAAAGATCGCCCCAGGCGACGTAGGTACGGGGCAAAATCTTGTACAGCAGACCCACCACCAAAATTAAAATAATAAAGGACACCCCAAGCTGTAGGGATGGCAATAGCTGAACCCAATCAATGGTTTCGATGGTCAGCATGGTGCTAAACCGTTCGAGCAGGCGCAGCAGCGTATCAATCACAATGTTGGACAGCAGCGAAATAAACACGAGCCCCGCCGATCCAATCACCAACACAAAGGCGAGGAACCGTCGCCATAGAAAGGTGAGCGCCACCCCCGGCACCCACTTCACCGAGCGATGCTGTTGATCCACGCGCCAAATTTTGTCGAAGGAACGGCTGAGGGCACCAAAAAATCCACTGGCGGTAAACAACAGAATGCCAAAGCCAATCAGGCTGGCGCGGGTGCTGCCCTGATGGAATTTGATCAAGGTGGTTTGAACGATGGGAAACGCATCGGGGGGCAGCGCTTCCTGGGCAAACCGCAGCACGGTTTCAAAGGCGGCTGTGCTCGGGCCAATCAAAAAGCCGACCACGCTGAGCACGACTAAAATCATCGGGAATAGGGAAAAAACCCCGTAATAGGCAAGGGCCGCCCCCATCTCGAGACAGTCGTCCTGCTGCCACTTGAGCAAGGTGCGGCCAACCAGTTTAACCCAGGGCGATTGCCCCACTCGATACTTGAAAAAATCGAGCATAGTGCTGTAACAGATCCAGTGGTGGGCCAGTAGCCAGGCCCGACGCCAATGCCCAAAGTATGTCAGTTGCCTTTTCATTCTACCGACTCGGCCATTTCGCTAGGGATGCGCTGTCGGTAACTACATTGGCACAAAAGCCTAGAAATAGTGCAGCTATGGGGAAAAGGTTGATAAATTCCGTGCCATTACTACGGTTATCCCTATAATGAAGGGCTTTTTACTGAGGGGCTTTTTACTGAGAGGTGGATTACTGAGAGGTGGATTACTGAGGGGCCGGGGTCGGTGTGCTCTCCCCATAGTACGGTTGTAGCCAAGCGAGATTCAGTTCATAGAGATGATCGACGGCCCAGTCGGCCCGCCGATGGATCATCTGGTACGGAAAGGCATGGGCTACCCCCACCACCGGCACCCCCGCCCGCCGCGCCGCCTCAATTCCGGCAAAGGAGTCCTCCACTGCTAGGCATTCGCTGGGGGCCAGGTGAAGATCGGGACACTGCTGATTGAGGCGGTGAATCGCCAGGAGGTAGGCATCGGGGGCGGGCTTGCTGGTTGCTACCGAGAGATCATCCCCAGAGACAATCACCTGGATTCGGTCGGTCAGGCCCGCCAGGGACAGAACCGCCTCAATTTCGCTGCGCCGCGCCCCAGAAACCACCGCCAGTTTGAGGTTGGCCGCCCGAATTTGATAGATCACATCCTCCAAACCGGGATAGAGGGGGAGTTTTTCTAGGGTGGCTAGGGTCTCACGGTAGCGGATGGCCTTGCGATCCAACAGCTTGTTGACCTGTGCCTCAGTGACAACACGGCCCTGGCGCTGCCATAGATCCGTAATGCAGGCCCGATCTGTCCGCCCCAAACACACCTGCTCATAATCTGCCAGATTGGGCCGCAGATTTTCCTCCAACAGCAGGTCTTGAATGAGGGATTGATGCAACGGCTCGTCGTTGATCATGACCCCGTTAAAATCCAGTAACACCGCCCGCAACACCATAGGCTTCACTCACTCCGCCACACGTAAAGAAATCGACAGGTAAAGAAATGGATACTTTGAGGAGATTTTCTTTAGCTTAGCCCGGTTTTTGGGTATTCAAAGGGAGGGCATCTCACCTGAATCCTCATCAACCGTCGATTTCTACGGGGCTTCACGTAGATCTTCGTCAAATCACCAAAATACTGATTCAGAAAGGGATTACGCCGCTGGCCATGCCCCAAAGCCTTGGCCGTTGCCGTGTAATTACGGAGATAAAAAATGATGCGTTCCGAGAGTACCGTAAATCAACGATGGTTCATCCCGCGTCATCCTCGGAGAATACTACACAGTTCCCTTGGAACTTGCTTTCGCAAGGATATCCACAGATATGGCTACTCACGTTTCCTCAATTCGCTCTCGGGGAATGGAGCTGCTGGCAGAATACCAAAAGGCCCCTTCCATTACCCTGCGCAATCAGTTGGTTCGTCTTAATGCTGGGCTGGTTCGTAAAATTGCTCACCGGGTCAGCCATCAATGTTCTGAACCCTACGAAGATCTCGAACAAATTGGCTACCTGGGCCTCATTCACGCCATTGAACGGTTCGATCCAACCCAGGGCTGCGCTTTTAGCTCCTTTGCGGTGCCCTACATCCGTGGCGAAATGCTGCACTTCCTGCGAGATCGGGGCAGAGCCGTCAAAATTCCCCGCCGTTGGCAATACCTCCAAAAAGAAGCCCATCACCTCCAGGCCGAACTGACCCGAACCCTGGGCCACACGCCCTCCGATAGCGAGTTGGCCTCAGCCCTCGGCGTTTCCGTGGGAGAGTGGCGCGAAGTGAAACTGGCCTATAAGAACCGGATGCCCCTCAGCCTAGACGCTACCGTCTGCCACCAAGTGGACTCGGCCATTACCCTCGGCGAAACCCTGCCCGACCATCATCATCTGCTGATGCAATCCCTTGAAGAAGATCGCCAGCAGATCCAGCGAGCCTTAAACCGCCTGGAAAGCCGTACCCGCACCGCCATCGAATTTGTCTTTTTCAGCGGCATGTCTCGTAAGGAAGTAGCCGCCAAGATCGGCGTGAGCCCGATGACCGTCACCCGCCGAATTCAGCGGGGCATGGATGAAATGATCACCTACCTTCAACCCCAGATGCTGCAAACGGATCCCTAGGCACCTAGGCTCGATTCCTCTGTGTTCTGACGGACAATCCCGATTCATTCCCCCGGGTAGGGGCAGGGAGACCCTGCCCCTACCCGTAGTTATAGAGCATGTGGCGGCGGTGTATGAAATGGTTAGGTGCGTGACATCGTGAGGCCCGATCAGGGAATCGCAAAAAATGTTGCTGGTGAACATTTCTGATTGTCCCATACCTCCTAGGATCGGCTCTGTTGTAGCGGTGACACATGGTCTTGCCTAATGGGGCCATAACGGATCCGTATCGTGAAAGCGGTAAGTACTGTGTTAGAAGGCTTGATAACTGGCCTATTCAACGGGATTAGCATCGGTGCGGTGCTGTTGATTGTGGCCTTGGGGTTGGCCATTGTATTCGGCCTCATGGGGGTGATTAACCTCGCCCACGGTGAACTGATGATGTTTGGGGCCTACACCACCTTTGTGGTGCAAAATGTGGCCAAAAGCATGGGCGGCATTGCTCCAGAAATCTATATTTTCGTGGCGTTGCCCCTAGCGTTTTTCGTGGCTGCGGCCATTGGGCTATTTTTAGAACGAACGGTGATTCGCTACCTCTACGGGCGACCGCTGGAAACCCTGCTGGCCACCTGGGGCGTGAGCTTGATTATGATTCAGTTCATCCGTAGTGTGAGTTGGCCCATGGTGATTGGGCTTGCGACATTTGCGGTGCTGTACTTTGTCGGACGCTGGGTGCTGACGCGCTACACCGACTGGGATCGCCTTCAACGCTGGGCTAATCCTGTTTTTTTGGTGCTTTCCGCTGCCATTGCTGGGGTGATTTGGTCATGGGTGCAGGGGGCCGGCAGTGCTCCGTTCGTGCGGCCTTGGTTTAGCACCCGCAATGTAGACGTGACGCCGCCAAACTGGCTGCGGGGCGGGATTTCCCTAGGGAGCACCCTGCAATTTCCCTCGGCCCGCATCTTTATCATTGTGTTGACGGTGCTGTGCCTGGTAGCTGTCTACTGGTTTTTGAACCAAACCGCCTGGGGGCTACGAATTCGATCCGTCACCCAAAACCGAGGCATGAGTGCCTGTTTGGGGATTCCTACCAACCAGGTTGATGCCCTCACCCTTGCTCTGGGATCTGGCCTAGCGGGGATTGCGGGCTGTGCGGTGACGCTTCTGGGTTCCGTGGGGCCAAACTTAGGAGCCAACTACATTGTGGA
>JALQST010000429.1 GCA_023264315.1 Nodosilinea sp. BSH.14 | reverse complement strand
CCCCACCCCTAGCGTGATGCCAAGGGTCAGCAGGCTTTGACGACGGGGGCTATAGAAAAAGCCTGTGGGACTCTCTTCTACAGGGCATTGTCGCCGCCACCACCACCAGCCATAAACACTGGCCAGCAGGTAATAGACCTGCTCTAGGGCATCGGAATACAGCCTAATTTGGTAGAACAGGCTCATGTACAGCAGCACGCTGAGGATGCCCACGGGCCAGGTCAGCATCTGCTTGCGGGCCATCAGCCACACTGACCACAGATAGAGCAGCGTCCCCACCAGCTCGATGTAGCTCATGGGGTAGCCCAGGACAGTAAAGGCAATGGTGTTGATGCTGAGAAAGTCAGTCATGGGCTATTGGCAACGGGTCTAGGAGGTTATGGTACTTCTGAAACTGGGCCAGCACCCGCTCCACGTAACGGATCCGGTACTGAAGGTCGCCCCTCACCCGAAAGAAGGGAATGTGCCGCACCAGCAAGTCGCTAACGATTTGCTTTTGAAAAACCACGCGGTTGCCCTCCCCAGATCGATCCCAGGTGTCGTCGTAGGGAATGTCAGTCTCGCACAGAAATACCAGGTCGTAGCGGGCCGAGCAATGGTTAGCTAACTCCGCTAAATGCGGCGTAGCGGTGCCGTGGTAGTAGATCGAAAAGCAGTAGGTGGTGAGGGCGTTGGTGTCGGTGAACAGGTAGCGGTTGGCCTAGGCCAGGTGGGCTTCTTCCCGTTCTAGATGACCGACGGCAATCTCTTCAAGCTGGTCTAGCGACAGCCGCCGATTAACCTGATGGGTTTCCCAGTATTCTCGGCCATACTCTGGCATCCAGCGGGTCTGGTAGTGCTGGGCAAGGGCTGCTGCCAAGCTAGTTTTGCCCGTGGAAGGTGCCCCCAGCAACACCACATAGGTAATCAGATCGCGGTAGACCAGGGGATCTAAGAACCGACGATACGAATAAGGACTGGCGCGAATTTGGGTAGCGGAAATGGGGACAGCGGTGCGGTTTTCCCAGATAGATTCGGGTGTCCAGTCCACTAAGCGATTCACGGCCCCCAAGGCCACACTCATGTGCTCGCCATAGAACTCCCTGGAGTAGAAATGGGTTACACGCTGACCCTGAAGTTGACGCAAAACATAGGTTTCGTGGGCCTGCTTGATGGCCGGAGTGTTGCCAATGTCGGTTGGCCCGTCCCAGGCTTCGATCACCCTCACGTTTGGGTAGAGCTGCCGCACCCAGTTGGCCCGCACCGACAGCGGCACATCCGTCGTTTCCGGGCAATCGTAGATCATGACGATCACCTCATCCATCTCGGCCAAGGCCGTTTCGATCAAAAACTGATGCCCCCGGTGCAAAGGCGCGAACTTGCCAAGCGTGAGACCACAGGTTGTCATAACGGTTGATCAGAATACAGTGGTGGCCGCTCAAGATTGGCGCTGCCTAAGTAACAGCCTAATCAGTGAACGAACAAGTCATAGTCATACATGGCTTCAATCAACACTTCCCGGCTAAGCCCGTGGCGACGGCAGCGCGTATGTAATCGCTCAATCAGGCCAGATTCCAGCCGAAAGGTGCTGCGCTTAGTTGAGAAATCGTCGCCAGGAAATTCAGCCATCTGTATGTCTATATGTCTAGACTTTAATACGTCTACCTGCCCTGCATTCTCGTCTTGGTGGATAGCATTCAAGACATCTGTATATCTAGAAGTCTGCATGTCTCAATGTTGGGATGTTGGCGATATCAGAGATGGATCTCAACGTCAGGTTGGCCTGGGGGCGACATCCACCACCAACACCTTCTTACCTTGCTAGGACAGCAGGAGTGCCGTAAAGAAAACCGTTGTAGTCTTACCCTAGCCACCGGATAGCGAAAGGGCTGAACAGATTTTCACGGGATGGGCTTGCTAGGGACACTTACATCACAAGTTCTAGACATCTAGACGCCAAGAAGTCTGGATGTCTAGATGTAAATATGTCTATGTATCTGGATACTGAGAATTTCAGGCCATCCTGACGGTAGATGCCCTCAACTTTGATCAATATTGCGGTGCAACACAGACTACAGGTACGGATAACGAGATAGCCTCCTATAGCTCAGGAATCTCGCCTACCCAGGCTCAAGCCTACCGTTTTGGGGCTAGCCTAACACCTCAGATCCTGAATCCACTATGTTGCCGCCGATGGGGAAGGTGGGCCAGATAGCAGGATGGCCAGCAGGTGATGGGGGTCAATCAGGCCGTTTAGGAGGTCGGTGATGGTATCGACCAATGTCTGAGGGTTATCGGCTAGGTCAATAGCTCCCCAGATTAGGGGGGGCACATCTGGGGATGGGGGGGCCATCTCAGAAATATTACTTTTGCTATTAGGGTCTCCTAG
>JALQST010000428.1 GCA_023264315.1 Nodosilinea sp. BSH.14 | reverse complement strand
AAACAGCCGCTATGTCCAGGCGGTGACGGCGGATATTACCTTCACCCCAGGGGCCGAGAGCTTTTGGGAAAATGGCAACATTGTGCCGATTCGCCTCAACGGGCGCAAGCAGGTGGGGCCGATGCAGTCCCTCGCCGGAGCGCGTCCCCAGGACGATGTGACCGTGCGGCTGGTAGAGCCGGAGTTGGTGGAGGAAAACGGCCAGCCCGTGCTGCAAACCACCCTAGAGCCGATTCAAATTACCGGGCGAGAGTATGGCCTAGTAAAGCTGCTGGAGCCGGATACGTCGGTGAATGCGCCGCTGCCGACGGAATGCCCTGGGCCTGCCCCCTGCCCAACGGAATTTTTCCGGGTGCAGTTTTATGATTCGGCCACTCAGGATTTCACTGGCCCCATCGGCACGGTGCGGATTCCCCAGCAGCCCATGGCCCGCAGTGATCGGTTTTTCTCCAATATTCGGGATATTTTGGACTCCCCCGCCGGACGGGAGGGCTGGTATATCTACGGGGCGCGGGATGGGGAGGGCATGTTTACGGTGCAGGCCCTCAAACCCAGGGCGCTGTTTCAGCTTCAGCCCGACCAGGTGGTGCTGGGGCGCGATCCGGGGCTGAAGTACATCAACCGAGGCAACTGGCGGGATACCCCCCAACGCAAGGGCACCCTTCAGCGGGTCTTGGTGAGCCCCAATGCGGGGAGTTCCGATGCGGCCCGCGCTCAGTGGCAGGAGGGAGACTATGGCCTGCTGGTTCACCTGTTTGGTGGTATTGGCGGCGAAAATCGCGAGTTTTCCCCCCTGGGCACGGTCACAGGCCACTTTTCCTACGGCCTCACCCGCGTGGTGCGAGAACCCATCACCAACGAGCTTCAGTTTGAGGTGCAGTACCAGCAGGTCTATGCCCACAACGGCGGCGGCATCATCTCCGGCACCCACGACTGGGCCGACTACACGGGGGATATGCAGCGGGGCTGGCTGGGGCTGCGTCCCCTGTCGGACATTGTGGTGAAGCTGGATTCCTTCATCACCCCTTTCCAGTTTGGCGATGTGACGGTGTCGCTGTTTCGGGAACTGCTGATTCAAACCCAGGTGATGATGGCCCGCTACCGCACCGGGGACGGCACCGGATTTTCCGGCGTCACCCCAGCCACCTCCTGCGTCCAGGATTCTAACCAGGCGTTGTTTATCGCTATGCAGGAAATTCGGCGGCAAATTGACGAAAACCCGGAGATTCTCACCTGGATCCAACAGCATCCCAACAGTTCTGAAGCCCGTCGCGCCAAGGACTTTGCCGCCCTAGGCCATGATTTAGAACAACTGATGACCCCTTACGGCGTCATCCGGCCCGACTGGCAAAGCAACGCCGATATCCTTGCCGGGATCGACCCGGAGGGCCATTTTTCCAACAATCGCGGCCTGTTTAGCGGTGCCCTAAGCTGGCAGTCGATGATGCCCCGCTGGGCACACGATGCGGTGGCGAGGGTGTTTCTGCGCCACGGGGGCCAGCTTTGGTTTTTGCGTACCAACATGGTAGGCGGCGATGATCCGCGCATCGAACCCATTCCCCCCACGGGGCTGATGGGCGGCATTCCCGTCGTGGGCACCGTGGCCCAGCGGTTGGCCGATGGCTTCGTCACCTGGCCCCAACCCGACACGATTTTAATGAGCCTGTTAGGCCTGGTGCTCTACGGAGCCGTGGCCCTACCCTTTGGTCGTCGCAACGGCTTTCTGGTGGGCAAAAACGCCATGCAGTCCCCGCTTTACACCCTCTTGGCTGGGGTGACGCTCTGGTTTGTGCCCTGCCTCGTGGAGGAACTGATCTTTCGCGTCGCCATGCTGCCCCACCCCATGGAGGGGGTGCCGGGATGGCGTTGGCTGCTGTGGACGGTGCTCAGCGTGACGCTGTTTGTGCTGTACCACGTCGTCCTCGGCAATACTCTGTACCGGGAGGCCAAGGACACCCTGCAAGATCGCCGCTTCCTCACCCTGGTGGGCTGGCTGGGGCTGCTGCTGGCGGGGCTGTATTGGATTACGGGTTCCCTGTGGCTGGTGGTGTGGGTGCATTGGGCGGTGGTCGTCGTGTGGATTTTCACCCTCGGCGGCGATGACCGAATGCCCCGCCTGGGCCGCCACGCCCCCAAACCTGACCCCACCCGACCTTCTGCCGAGGTGCTGCCATGATGCCCAACGACACCCCCTACAATCTGGACAGGGACGATCTGGAAAAACGGGCCTGCCTCTATGCCCTCGCCGCCGTGGCTAATTTGGATGGAACGCCTACCCCCTTGGAGTTGGATGCCTTCTTCAAAGCCCTGACCACCTTTCAACCCTGGCCCCCCGACCTCACCCCAGCAGGACTGCTGAACCAGCGCCCC
>JALQST010000427.1 GCA_023264315.1 Nodosilinea sp. BSH.14 | reverse complement strand
TGGATGACAACCCCGATATGACCCAGATGCAGGACGCCGCCTAGTTCCTAGCCATACACCAGATTTGACAATATCTCTAGTATATTATGAGTGTTCAACATTTCTGGTTAAGGATATTATCCAGCAAAAAATCCCAGGGTTCTTGAAGAACCCTGGGATCTGAACGGGTATTAAGTCAACGCTGAGGTTTTAGTGGGGTGCTTTCGTCCATTCGGTGTGGAAGGTGCCCTCTTTGTCGGTGCGCTGGTAGGTGTGGGCACCGAAGTAGTCGCGTTGGGCCTGGGTGAGGTTTTGGGGCAGGCGGTCGCGGCGGTAGCTGTCGAAGTAATCCAGCGACGCACTGAAGGCCGGGACGGGGATGCCCTGGTGGGCGGCGAGGGCGATCACTTCCCGCCATGCCGCTTGGCGATCCAGAATAGTTTGCTTAAATTCTGGGGCCAGCAGCAGGTTGGGCAGGCTGGGGTTTTCGTCGTAGGCGTGTTTGATTTTGTTCAAAAATCCGGCCCGGATGATGCAGCCGCCCTTCCAAATCCGGGCGGTTTCGCCCAGGTTAATGCCGTAGTCATAGTGGTTTGAGGCCGCCCCAATCAGCGCCATGCCCTGGGCATAGGAGCAAATTTTGGAGCAGTAGAGGGCATCGCGGATTTTGTTCACCATGTCCTTCACGTCGCCGCTGAAGGAAGCGCTGGGGCCAGCCAATTCCTGGGAGGCCGCTACCCGTTCGTCCTTGATGGAGGACATAATGCGGGCGTTCACCGCTGCGGTAATGGTGGGAATGCCGACGCCCAGTTCTAGGGCGCTCATCACCGTCCAGCGTCCGGTGCCCTTTTGGCCAGCGGCATCTAGGATCAGTTCCACCAGGGGTTTGCCCGTGTCGGGATCGAGGTTGGTGAAGATGTCCGTGGTGATTTCAATCAGGTAGGAATCCAGTTCTTCGGTAGTGTTCCAGTTGGCGAAGACTTCGTAGAGCTGGTTGTGATCGAGGCAGAGGACGCTCTTCATTAGGTCGTAGGCTTCGGCGATGAGCTGCATATCGCCATACTCGATGCCGTTGTGTACCATTTTGACGTAGTGCCCAGCGCCACGGGGGCCAATGTAGGTGACGCAGGGGCCATCATCTACCTGGGCGGCAATTTTCTGCACAATCGGCTCAATGGCGTCGTAGGCGGCGCGGGTGCCGCCGGGCATCATGCTCGGACCCTCCAGGGCACCCTTGGCGCCACCGCTGACGCCCATGCCGATGTAGCCGAAGCTCTTGCTCTCGAGCGTCGCCACGCGACGCTCCGTATCGGTGTAGAGGGAGTTGCCGCCGTCGATGATGATGTCGCCCTCTTGCAGCAGGGGCCGCAGTTGGTCGATCACCGCATCCACCGCACCGCCTGCCTTCACCATCAGCAAAATGCGGCGGGGGCGCTCTAGGGATTCAACAAATTCTTCCAAACTGTAGGTGGGCTTTACGTTTTTGCCCTGGGCGCGGCGCTCCATAAAGCTTTGAGTCACTTGGGCGGTGCGGTTATACACGGCTACCGGGAAGCCATTACGTTCAACATTGAGGGCCAAATTCTCGCCCATGACGGCAAGGCCGATTACACCAAAACTCTGTGCCATAGAACTCTCTTGGTAACTAACTGTTCGCTGGGGGATACGGTTGCCGTAGGATTGCCGTTCGCCGTTGTCTTGCCCAAGGTTTGGGTGACGACGCTCGGTTCGGGTGGGCGAGGAGACCTCGCCCCTACGGTTGACTGGGTTGGGGTACGGACGAGGAGACCTCGCCCCTACGGTTGACTGGGTTAGGAATCGGGTTTGCAGGATTCAGGTGTGGTCTTAGACGGTACACCTTGGAGATGAGGACAAGGTTAAACCATGCCTCCCCAAGGGAAACTGTCCACAGCGTAAACAACCTTGGGAAAATTCGGCCTCTCTCAAAGGTTTTCTTTAGGCCCGTGGCCCTTAAGCCAAGAAATCCTGACCTAGCCGCTGCCCGGAGTAGCGGGGGATACCTGGGGGATCCTCCTTGTGGCGCTACCGTAACGCTACTGATGCCCCGTGGTGCTTGTGATGAACCGAGGGCGGCAACCCTGGGCACCGCCGCTTATACTAGGGTGGCCTGGAGGTGATCGGGCAAGCGACGCAGCACCCGCCGACTGGTGAAATCCACCGTGGCCAAGGTAACAGTGCCATCAAGACAGAGGTCTTGGGTGGCAGAATTTAGCACTTCATACTGCCACACCAGGCGCACGCCTTTAAATGGGGCCACCCGCACCTGAATCAGCGCCTCATCCCCCAACCGCAGGGATTGACGATAACGCAGGGCCATATCCACCACGGGCAGATCCACCCCGGCCTGCACCCAGTCGGCAAAGGTGAGATGG
>JALQST010000426.1:278-2373 GCA_023264315.1 Nodosilinea sp. BSH.14 | reverse complement strand
CCATTGGTTTGATATTGAGCGCGTCTCCAGCCGTGACCTATGGCATCTGACCAGTCGCTTAGCCCGGAAACTCCTCGCCCATACCGTCATGATCTGGTTGAACCACCAGCAGGGCCGTCCTTGGCTTCAGTTCAGCAGTATGATTACTCAGTGATTCCCCGGCTGGATGAGTTGCACATCGCGTTATTACTCAGTGATTCCCCGGCTGGATGAGTTGCACATCGCGTTATATGACTCGGGTTGAAGGTGAAAACACGCGCTTACGCCACTATCTGGCTCGGCTACATCGCAAAACGCTGTGCTACGCCAAGTCCGTAGAAATGCTTGCTCATTCTGTTCGATGGTTACTTCACTACCTCAAGTTTGAGGATGTTCCGGTTCCTCCTAGATTCATCTCATAATTCAGCAACGCCGCCCAAAAAACGGCTAGGGTGCTTCACCGGATGCCCTTACCTCCGCCTGGTAGGGGGCCAAGGCCCGGTCTAGGGCCGGGAAGAAGGTTGGGGAGGGGATCACCTCAGGGAAGAACTTCACCATGGGCACATTTTCGACGCGGGGATAGAAATCCGAGGGGGTGGGGCCATCAATATGGCGGCTGAGTACCCCAAAACCCAGCCGTCCACTGCGGGGTTGCCAGATGGGAGCGGTGCGTTGCAGCCAGGTCTTAAAGTCCGTCGCGTTGTCCATGCTGGCCACCAGGTTGGTCATCATGGCGGGATCGGGGAGGCTGTCGGCCAGTTGGGGCAAGTCTTCCGGCTGCGTGACCCAGGCTTTTTCCAGCAGGGCTTGGCGCTGGTCGGGGCGTTGCCATGCGGCAATGGCGTATTTGGCAGGGCTTTCGGGCAGGGTTTCGGGATCCACCGTTCCGCCCTGGGTGAGGGTGAGCAGGGCTTGCTGCACCGGGCCACCTGCCATTGCCCAATCCTCAGCGGCGGCGTCCACCTCCCCCAGCCACCAGCGCAGGGTGCCCCGCCCCTGGTGGAGAAAGGCGGTCAGGGCTGGATCCCCAGCAGACTTGGCTAGGAGGCCAGTGTAGAGCGTTTCGAGACGTTCCGTGACGGTGGGGGCTAGGGGCGCGAGGGTGCCAAACCGCCACATGGGGCTGGTTAGCACCACCGGATGGCGCACCAACTCAAGGGCAAAGGCGTCAGTGGCACAGGCGGTGTCGCCCGATTGAAAGCAGCTAAAGCCCAGGCCGAAGAAAACCCCCGATTTGGCAGGTAGGAGGTCGATGGATTGCTGAAAGGCCGTCCGAGCGGCGGCGGGGTTATTCTGCTCAATCCACAGCCAGCCTAGGTTTGAGTGGCCAAATTCTTGGTAGGGCACGGTGGCGTTCCCCCGTTCAAACCAGGCAATGGCGTCCTGCTGGAGCACGGCCCGCAGGTCTGGGTTATCCGTCACCTGATAGCCAAGATCGCCCAGATTCCAGCCCAGTTGGTAGGGGTAGTAAATTTCCCAGGGAGCCAGTTGATGGGCGCGATTCAATTTCTCCACAAAGCGGTTGATATCCTGCTTGGTGAGGGCCGCAAAGCCGTCACTCGACAGCCCCCAGGCCCGATGAACCGGCACCAGCCAGAGGGACATGGCCAGGAAAATCCCGAGGCCGAGGCCAGACAGCCACCGAGATGCCCGGGTTGGGGGGGCAGGCGTGGCATCAGACCGATCCGCCCCTGGCACCAGGGTGTGGGCAAGGGTGGCGACATAGAGCACCAGCACCCCGCTAATGGGCAGGATATCGAGTTGGTAGTCGGTGAGGCTGATCAGGGTAAAGCCGACAAAGGCCGAGATCAGGCTCCAAACCATAAAGGGCGGCAGACCAGAGGGCGTTTGGGCTGCCCCCTGACGGATCCAGCGGATCACCAGGGCCAGCATCACCCCGGCCAGGGCCACGGGAACGACGAGGCCCCAAATCCCCAGTTCGCCCCACAGTTGGGCGGGGGTGCTGTGCAGTTGGAATTGCAGTTCGGCGTCCCGTCCGGCCCAGTGGGGGCGATAGGCCTGATAGACCAAGGGCACACTGCCGGGGCCGAGCCCGGTAAGGGGGGCGCTTTTGCCCATGTTCCAGCCCACCGCATTGGTGACGGCTCGATAGGAC
>JALQST010000426.1:0-268 GCA_023264315.1 Nodosilinea sp. BSH.14 | reverse complement strand
GACCATTCGCCACCGGCCAGGTTACCACTGGCGAGGGTCGCTAGCACTTGGCGCAGGCGGTTATTGCTGAGCATCAGCGCCGCCACGAGGGCCGTGGCCCCCGCCCCACCGGCCAACACCCACCGCCGGGGCAGGGGACTGTAGATGAGGGCCACGATCAGCCCCACGAAGCCAGCGGCCACTAAGGCCAGCCAGCCCCCCCGGGAACTGGTGGTGTAGAGATTGGCTAAGCCCAGCCCGGAGGCCCCCAACCACAGCCAGCGCCGCC
>JALQST010000425.1 GCA_023264315.1 Nodosilinea sp. BSH.14 | reverse complement strand
TAAGTCTTTTTGGGTAGCCTGATTAGTGTATTTTAGATGACTAATAGCTTAACCCGGACTCGAAGAATGGAAAGTGACTGTATTAGGTGCCACAAATCACCCGATGACGGGGAAATTTCCTGGCTGGCCGATGTCAATCCTTGTCCTGGGCTGATGTATGATCCCCTTGCCTGATTTTGTAACGAATACGGCCCATTACTGGATTACCCATGTCCGTATTCCTCTGGAGTGTCTTGACCTCAACCTCTCCTGGAAAATGCCGATCCCGGAGTTGGCCGCCCTCCCCTGGCGTGAGGAACTGGTGGCGGCCCATGTGGCGGTGCAGCAGGGGCGAATTGCGGCCATCCTGCCCGCCAGCCAACCAATTCCAGAGGGATCCCTAGCCTGGAACGGTCGGCAGGGATTGCTGTGGCCCTGTTTTGTGGACAGCCACACCCACCTGGACAAGGCCCACCTGTGGCCGCGCCAAGCCAACCCCGACGGCACCTTTGCCTCAGCGGTTACGGCGGTACGGCAGGACTATGCCCACTGGACGGCGGCGGATTTGCGATCCCGCATGGAGTTTGCCCTGCGCTGTAGCTATGCCCACGGCACCCAAGCCCTGCGCACCCACCTCGATAGCCTTGGCCCCCAAGGATCCATCGGCTGGGCCGTGTTTGACGATCTGCGGCGGGCCTGGGCGGATCGGCTGGTGCTTCAGGCGGTGGCCCTCGTCACCATGGAGGTCTACGAAACCCCCGCCGCCCTGGCCCTGGCGGATCAGGTGGCCCACTATGGCGGGATTTTGGGAGGGGTGTTGTATCCCCAGCCCCGCCTGCGGGAGCGGATCGATGCGGCCTTTCGGCTGGCCCAGGATCGGGGTCTAGACTTGGATTTCCATGTGGACGAAAGCCTTGACCCCGAGGCCGAGGGGCTGCGCTGGGTGGCCGAGGCCAAATTGCGCCATGCCTTCAGGGGCCAAGTCACCTGTGGCCATGCCTGTAGCCTGTCGGTGCAGCCCGAGGAACAGGTGGAAGCCACCCTAGCCCTGGTGAAACAGGCCGAGATCACCGTAATTAGCCTGCCCATGTGCAATGCCTATTTACAGGATCGTCAGGCCGAACGAATGCCCCGTCACCGGGGCATCACCCTACTACCCGAACTGGCCCAGGCCGGGGTGCCCGTGGCCCTCGCCAGCGACAACTGCCGCGATCCCTTCTTCCCCTACGGCGACCACGATATGTTGGAGGTCTTTAACCAAGGGGTGCGCCTGGGGCAACTGGATGCCCCCTTTGGGGCTTGGCCCCGGGCCGTCACCGCCACTCCGGCCCGTTTGCTCAACCTGCCCAGCGGCGGACAAATTGGCATTGGCCAACCCGCCGATGTCATTCTCTTCAAGGCTCGCCGCCTGAATGAACTCCTGGCTCGCCCCCAAAGCGACCGGGTGGTGCTGCGCCAGGGGGCCACCATCGACCAAACCCTGCCCGACTATCGGGAGTTGGATCCGGGCCTGGAGGATTTGGCTATCACCGAAAATCCGCACCCCGCTGTGATATCCTAGCAAAGCTGTCAAAATCGCACATCCGAAATTTCGGGTTCCCCACAGGTTGGGGGCAGATTCGGATGGTGGCTAAACCCGAAAGGAGAAACTCAATGCCCGTTATTACGCTCCCTGAGCTACTAGAATCTGGTGTCCATTTTGGGCACCAAACCCGCCGCTGGAATCCGAAGATGGATCAATACATCTTCACCTCCCGCAACGGCGTTCACATTATTGACCTGGTGCAAACCGCCCAGCTCATCGAAGAAGCCTACGCCTTCACCCGTTCCGCCGCTGAAAAGGGCCAAAAGTTCCTGTTCATCGGCACCAAGCGTCAGGCCGCTGGCATCGTGGCCCAAGAGGCGGCTCGTTGCGGTTCCCACTACGTGAACCAGCGCTGGCTGGGTGGCATGCTCACCAACTGGGCCACCATCAAATCCCGCGCCGACCGCTTGAAGGAACTGGAGCGGATGGAAGAAACCGGGGCCATCGAGCTGCGCCCCAAAAAAGAAGCCGCCGTGCTGCGGCGGGAACTGGAAAAGCTGCAAAAGTACCTGGGCGGCATTAAAACCATGCGTCGCGTGCCCGATGTGGCCATCATTGTGGACATCAAGCGGGAATACAACGCCGTTTCCGAGTGCCACAAGCTGGGGATTCCCATCATCTCCCTGCTAGACACCAACTGCGATCCCGACCTGGTGGACGTGCCCATCCCCGGTAACGACGACGCGATCCGCTCCATCAAGCTGATCCTCGGCAAACTGGCCGATGCCATCTACGAAGGCTCCCACGGTGGTCAGTCTGTCAGCGCCTACGATGACGAAGACTACGATGGTGCCGAGGACGACGACTACGGCTACGACGCC
>JALQST010000424.1 GCA_023264315.1 Nodosilinea sp. BSH.14 | reverse complement strand
TGGCGCTCTGCACCCCCTGCTGCAACTCGTCCGTCAGGTCGGCTACCTCACCCCCGGTGCGGCGCAGGGTGTCTAGGGTGGGGGGCAGTTCCCGGTCGAGGGTGTCCAGCAAGCGTTCGGCGCTGCGGGCCATCCGGCTGAGCTCTCGCAGGGCGGGCACCGCTACTAGCAGCACCGTCGTGAAGCTGACGGCGACACAGAACAGCGACAGAGCTAGCCAAAAGAGCGGATCAGCCAACTGGGGAGTCTCCTAGGCGGTGGTCATGGGGTAGGGGTGGCTAGTGGTCTTCTCGGGGCGATTCGGGGTTCTCCGGCGGTGGGGCATCCTGGGCTGCCTGGGTAAGGTGGGCATATTCCCGTAGGCTAGCGGCCTGCCCAGCGGCGATGGCCTCCCGCAGGCGGGTGAGGGTATGGTCCCAGTTGACTAGGGCCGTTTCTGAAAGCCGATCCGTCTGGAGGTGAATGGAGGTCGCGAGGTCTTCCACCAGTTCCGGCAGGGCATCGGCGGATTTGCGCAGAATTTTACGGGTTTCGCGGCCCGCCCGAGGAGCCAGCAACAGCCCCACCACGGCTCCCATCGCCGCCCCTACCATGAGGCCCCCAAGAAAGTCACCGGACTGCTTATTTGCCATCGGTTTACCTCAACCCAACCATCGCCCCAACGATACCGCAGGAGAGCGGGCTTGCCTAGACACTTACGCCGCTTTTCGCCCCAGGAATCGCTCCATCTTAGATCGCCTGACTAGATGACTCGACTAGATGGCTCGACCCTAGGAGGACAACACCGGGGCCGAATAGGTGAGCGGAGGATCCGGGGACTGAGACACATCCGACAGGGGGCGATTTTCTGGGGATAGGGGGGCGTCGTCCTGGAGTTGGCTGAGGGTGTCGGTGAAGTCGCGGATGCCCTGGAACTGGCGATAGACGGAGGCAAAACGCACAAAGGCGACTTCGTTCAGCGGACGCAGTTTGGTCAACACCATTTCGCCAATTTCGGCGCTGCTCACTTCTCGGTGGTGGCGCTGTTGCAGTTCGGCTTCAATGTCGTCCACAATGCCCTCCATAATCTGGGAGGACACGGGGGTTTTTTCGCAGGCTCGCACGATGCCCCGCAGCAGTTTGGAACGGTCGAATAATTCTTGATCGGCGCTGCGTTTGATCACCGTCACCGGGACGTATTCAATGCGTTCGTAGGTGGTAAACCGTCGCTCGCACTGGAGGCATTCCCGCCGCCGCCGAATACTGCGCCCGGACTCGGCAGCACGGGACTCTAGCACGCGGTTATTGGGATGTTGGCAGAAGGGACAATGCATGGAGATACCCCCAAGGGAGGACGACTTTCCCTGATCCCGAAGTTGCCATGGGGTGCCCCATCAACGTGGATGGTGACAAACCGGGGTGGCATTCAAATCCTAGAAATTGACCGAAACAGACCATTTTCTAGGGATTCACGAAACCGTCACTTGTTTTCTATATTAAATAGATTCGGGCCAAAGCGGTAAAGGATTAGAGCCTGATTTCGCCACGGGGTTTACAGTAATTTACTGAAGACGGGGTAAAATCGCATCGTCTGGGTTTTTAGGGGCTGCGCTACAAGCACCCTATGCCCTTCTAAATCGCCTAATCGCAACCGGAGAGAGCACCCCTGTGAACAGCTTCAACGTCAAGACCACCCTGCCCGTTGGGGACAAAACCTACACCATTTACAGCCTGCCGGAGGCTGAAAAGAGCCTGGGCAACGTGAGCCGTTTGCCCTTTAGTCTAAAGGTGCTGTTGGAAAATCTGCTGCGCTACGAAGATGGCCGCTCGGTGACGGCGGAGGATGTGCGGGCCATTGCCACCTGGCTGCAAACCCAGACCTCCAGCCGCGAGATTGCCTACCGTCCGGCGCGGGTGCTGATGCAAGACTTTACCGGGGTGCCTGCGGTGGTGGATCTCGCCGCCATGCGCGATGCCATGGTGAACCTGGGCGGCGACCCCAACAAGATCAATCCCCTGTCTCCGGTGGATCTGGTGATCGACCACTCGGTGATGGTGGATTCCTTCGGCAGCGACCACGCCTTTGGCGACAACGTGCAGAAGGAATTTGAGCGCAACCACGAACGCTACGCCTTTTTGCGCTGGGGCCAGAATGCCTTTGACAACTTCCGGGTGGTGCCCCCCGGCACGGGCATCTGCCACCAGGTGAACCTGGAATACCTGGCCCAGGTGGTGTGGACGAAGGACGTGGACGGCGAAACCCAAGCCTACCCCGATACCCTGGTGGGCACCGACAGCCACACCACCATGATCAACGGCTTGGCGGTGCTGGGCTGGGGCGTGGGCGGCATTGAGGCCGAGGCAGCAATGCTGGGCCAGCCGATTTCCATGCTGATTCCCGAAGTGGTGGGCTTTA
>JALQST010000423.1 GCA_023264315.1 Nodosilinea sp. BSH.14 | reverse complement strand
TTCACCCATTATGCGGCTCCCATGGCCCAAGGACTCGACGACCTGTGAAGTTTCGCAACACCCACTTCACCCTTCGACAAGCTCAGGGCGAACGGTCAATTGACCAAAATGGGAATTGCTGAGGGCTAGCGCAGCAGTTGGCGCACGGTGCTGATCATGTCGTCGGGGCGGAAGGGCTTGGTGATGTAGGCATCGGCCCCCTGTTTCATGCCCCAGTAGCGGTCAAATTCCTCGCCCTTGGAGGAGCAGATAATCACCGGGATGGATTGGGTGGTAGCGTTGTTTTTAATCCAGCGGCAGAGCTCGTAGCCGTTCATGTTGGGCATGACGATGTCCAACACCACCAGATCCGGTGGGGAAGCCTGGATTAACGCCTGGGCCTCCACCCCGTCCTTGGCCTCCAGCACCGTTAGCCCAGCCTTGAGCAACAGTGAGGCGATCATTTCCCGGAGGGTTGAACTGTCATCCACAACCAAGACTGTACTCATAAATTCTCCCTGCCTCGATACCGGAGTGGCCTACTCCGTGCTCCGTTGCTATTAAACCGTGCCTGAGCTCAGAAGGAATGCCTGTGCCGACCATTCTATATAGATCACCCCATATCAGGGATGGTGGCCAATCTGGACAGAACCGAATTCCCTACATAACGTTTATCAGGATACCGGATAACCAGTGTCCCAACCGTGTTCCCACAGGTTAGGATGCCCATAGGGCGTTGATCCTCCTCTATTTTGAGAACCTGCGCCCATTCGTTCATAACATTTTCCAATTCCTGAGCCCTTTGATGGCTTCCTCCTCCTTGAACAATGCCGATCCCCTGGCCCTGGATACCCCCTATTCTCAGGATCAGCACCTTGATCTCACCGTTGATCGGGCGGATCCGCCGCGCCTGGATCGCTGGCTGACGGCCCAGGTGAAACAGCTCTCGCGCAATCGGATCCAAAAGCTGATTGATTGGGAGTATGTCACCCTGAATGGGCGGCTGTGCACCAACAAAAAAGAGGCGGTGCAGGTGGGGGATCAGATTCGGCTGACGATTCCCGCCGTCAAGCCCCTAGAACTGAACCCGGAGGATATCCCCCTCGATATTTTGTACGAAGATGATCACCTGATCATTATTAATAAACCCGCCGGACTGGTGGTGCATCCCGCCCCCGGCAACATGAGCGGCACCCTGGTGAACGCCGTGCTAGCCCACTGCGGGGATCAGTTGTTGGGCATTGGCGGCGTCCAGCGTCCCGGCATTGTGCATCGGCTGGATAAGGACACTACCGGGGCCATTGTCATTGCCAAAACCGACCTAGCCCATAGCCACCTCCAGGCCCAAATGAAGACCAAAACCGCCCACCGCGAATACCTCGGTGTGGTCTACTGTGCCCCCAAAACCGACTCCGGCACCATCGATGCCCCCCTCGGTCGCCACCCCCAGGATCGCAAACGCAACGCCATCGTTCCTATCGAAAAAGGCGGACGCCAAGCCGTCACCCACTGGCAGGTCGAAGAACGCCTCGGCAACCTCACCCTAATGCGCTTTCGCCTAGAAACGGGCCGCACCCACCAAATTCGCGTCCACAGCACCTCCATCGGCCATCCCATCGTGGGCGATCCCACCTACGGCTCTGGGCGCGATGTGGGGGTGAACCTCCCCGGCCAAGCCCTCCATGCCGAACGCCTCGAACTCGTCCACCCCGCCACCGGGGACATCATCGTGGCCCACGCTCCCCTGCCGACTCACTTCGAGACGCTGCTCACCGTCCTCCGCCGCCGAGGGTAGCCGCCCTAGCGTCCTAGAATAGTAGGATCAGTAGATCACTCAAATCCCTGCTAGCCCTTACCCCCAACCCCTCTCCCAGGGGGGAGAGGGGGGCCGGAAAATTCCTCAAAGTCCCTCTCCCAACTTGGGAGAGGGATTTAGGGTGAGGGCCAATTCCCGACTCCCGATTCCCCACTCCCTGTTTCCCCATGGCCACTGATTACCTCGAACGCATTCTTACCGCCCGCGTCTACGATGTGGCCCAGGAGACGCCGCTGGAGGTGGCCCCCAACCTGTCGATCCGGTTGCACAATCGGCTGCTGCTGAAGCGGGAGGATATGCAGTCGGTCTTCTCCTTCAAGCTACGGGGAGCCTACAACAAAATGGCGCACCTGCCGAAAGCAGCTCTCGCGCGAGGCGTCATCGCGGCTTCGGCGGGCAATCATGCGCAAGGTGTCGCGCTATCCGCCCGTCGGCTTGGTTGCAGGGCCGTCATCGTCATGCCGACTACAACGCCTTTGGTCAAGATCGAAGCCGTCAAAGCGCTCGGGGGTGAAGTCGTCCTCGAGGGAGATAGCTTTAGCGACGCCTATGCGCATGCACTCACGTTAGAAAAAAAACATCATCTGACCTTCGTACACCCCTTCGACGATCCG
>JALQST010000422.1 GCA_023264315.1 Nodosilinea sp. BSH.14 | reverse complement strand
CTAGCCACTAAGCCTAGGCTGGGTAAACGGTGGTGGTGGTTCATGGGGGGAGTGGGGAGTGGGGAGTGGGGGCTGGCCCGCTTTTTGGGGAAGTTGACTAGAATTTAGGTAGCCATAACCCATCAGACTCGAAATCTAGGCCCGAAGTTGCCCCGTCGGAGCCAAGGGTCTCCGCCCCTGGGGCGTGTCTAGGGCATCGAGTCTATACGTTTATTGTGTTGTAGAGGACACGGCTTTGAGTAGTACTAGCAACTTTCGTGAGGCCATTCAAAAGGCCCAAGGCCAAGCCCTCGTTGGCCCTAACGTGATCCAAAAGGCGCTGCCCTTTGTAGGGGGTGGCCTCATTCTCACCGCCCTCGGATCCTTTGGCGGGCTGAGTGTGATGGCCAGCAATCCGGCCATCTTTATGCCCACCTTCTGGGTTGCCTTTGTGGCCCAGATTGCCCTGTTCTTTGTGGCCAGCCGCATTGCTAACCAAGAAAAGAACAGCACCGCCCTGCCCCTGTTGGCCACCTACAGCCTGCTGACGGGCTATACCCTCAGTGGCCTCCTAGCCCTGGCCCTGGGCACCTCTGGGGTGGGCATCACCGGGATTGGCGCTGCCGCCCTGGCCTGTGGGGTGGTGTTTATCGCCGCTCGGCAAATTGGATCCAACCTCTCCGAGGAAGACGGATTTGCCCTCACCAAAACTATCGGCATCGGCATTTTTGCCATTCTGCTGGCGGTGGTGGGGCAGTTCATTTTTGCCATCCTTGGCGGCGGCATTCCTCAGTTTTTGGATATCGCCATTTCTGCCTTGGGGGTGTTGGTATTTGTGGGCGCTTCGGTGGTGGATTTCTTCATCCTGCCCCGCACCTACAACGATGAGCAATACCTCTCGGCGGCGCTGTCGATGTACCTCACCTACATCAACCTGTTTGTGTTTATTCTGCGCCTCCTAATCGCCATCAACCGCGACTAGGTTACGCCCCAAGGTGGGATACGCTCTGGCTCGGCATCCTAATTTGAGGGTGCCGAGCCACGTTTATTTTGGGGGATATGGTTGGGGATATGGTTGGGGATATGTTGGGGGCTATCCTGCCCCTAGCATGACCCTCCGAGATGCCGTAACTTCCGAGATCTTTGCCGTATCATTTATCACCCATGAAAGGGTACACTTTAGCCTCAGGTTCTCCACGGGCTGGAATAGGAACCCTGGATAAGCTAGAAGGTACGCGATAGCGAAGTTCAGTGGGTTGTCCCTGGTTCAGTTTTCTTCTTGACGTTCTCATCGGCTTACCCCATGTCCTTAGAACTTAGCCTGCCCGAGCAACTGGCGGCGGCCCAAGCGCAGCTTCAGCACCTAGCTGAGCAATTGGCGGCTGAGCGGGAAGCGGCCCAGCAGGCCCAGGCGCAATGGCAACGGCAGTTGGATCAGCAACAGCAGCAGATCGCCCATCTGTCCACCCAGAACGATGTGTTCAGTTGTTGGGCTATGACCCAGCGACCACCGATCCCGATCTCACGACCATCGACACCTGGCGACAACGGATTCACCCCGATGACTACGACAGATACCAATCGCTCCTCAATGACCACTTAGCGGGCCTGAGTCCTACCTTCGACTGTGAAATACGGCTGCGCCACCGCCAGGGCCACTGGATTTGGGTGCTGGATCGAGTTCATCCCCCTGGCCGAGGAAACCGGGCTGATCGTTCCCCTAGATCGATGGGTGTTGCAAACGGGGCTGCAACAACTGGCCACCTGGCAGCGCCACGATCCCCACCTGGGCCACCTCAGCCTCAGCTTCAATGTCTCCCTCCAAGACCTGTGGTGTGAGGCTTTGATTCCCCATCTCCAGACCCTCCTGGCCCAAACGACCCTATCACCCTGCTGCCTCAATCTAGAAATTACCGAAAGCACCCTGATTCAGGATATTCAGGCCATGGCCCTGCGGCTGCAACAACTGCGAGATCTGGGCCTCAGCCTCACCATTGATGACTTTGGCACGGGCTATTCCTCCCTCAGCTATTTGCACCAGCTTCCGGTGAGTGCCCTCAAAATTGACCGCACCGTTGTCACCACCCTGGAAACCCAAAGCCACAGTGCCAACATTGTGGAAACCCTGATCACCCTCAGCAATCGCCTGGGGCTAGAGGCCGTGGCCGAAGGGGTGGAAACCGAGGCCCAAGACCAACACCTCAGAAGCCTGGGTTGCGAACTGGCCCAGGGCTATTGGTTCACCCATCCCCTGCCCGCCGCCTCTGCCGAGCAGTGGCTGAGGGCCGCCTAGGACAAGCTACCGGGGATGGACAGGGCGCGGCCATTGTCCTGGGGGCTGAGGCTGAGGATAAACGGCAGGGCGGCCTTCACCCATTGGGCGATGGGGGTAAAGCGGGCGGCCTCGTCGCCGTAGCAGGTTTCTAGCATGTCGGTGTGGATGAT
>JALQST010000421.1 GCA_023264315.1 Nodosilinea sp. BSH.14 | reverse complement strand
GGCCCAGCCCCCAAGCCTAGACCTGGTAGGTTTGATACAAATCATCCAAACGGCCCAGCGATAAGATAAGTGAGGATAAAATCCGGTTTGAATTAGGTCATCAGATGCGTCGGCCATGGGGCTGCCCGATCCCCAAGCCATCGTGGGACTCACCGATGCCGATCTCACCGCCATCCAAGCCGAGGATGTGGCCTACTACCAGGCCCGCGATCACCGGGTGATGGATCACAACCAGCCCGATCTCCACTCCTTAGAGCCCCAGCGCTATGCCGATGGCCAGCGACGTTGGGTGGATTGTAGCCGTCTGCCCATGCACAACGATCAGGGCGAGGCCCACCAGTTGATGCTGCGGCAGCGGTTGGAGTAGTCGGCTCCGGGCATTCCCGGCACGATGGGAATTCCGGCTTTCCAGGTCATGCCCGTCATTCCCCTGTTTGAGGACTGGTATCACCACTTAGCCCAGGGACAATGCATTAACCTCACCCAGGATCGCTTCTCGGAGTGCAGTACCAGTCGCTGGCCCTGCCCCCTAGCAATGTCCAATCCCTGCTGCTGTTGCCCCTGATGATTCGGGGGCAGTTCCAGGGGGTGATGGGCTTTAGCCAGTGCGTAACCGCCGAAGCCTGAGGACGGGCGGAGGTGGATCTGCTCCAGGTGGTCACGGCGGACATCGCCCTCGCCCTCGAACGACAGCAGGCGGAAGAGGCGCTGCGGGTGGCCGAGGCAAAATACCGCATCGATCCCCAGCATCGCCAAGCCTTTACGGAGGCCATGGCCGTCGCTGGATCGGTGATTGGCTTTGAGTCGGAGGTGTATCGCAAGGATGGCCGCATCATTTGGATTTCCGAATCTGCCCGAGCCATCTACGACGACCAGGGCCAGATTGTTAGCTACGAAGGCACCGTCGAGGACATCACGGAGCGCAAGCGTGGGGAGGCGGAACTGCTGCGACGGGATCAGCTCTTACAGGGGGTGGCCCAGGCCAGCCACCAACGCCTGGCTGCCACCCACCTCGATGCCGTCATCCCTGACGTGTTGGCCATTCTAGGGGAAGCGGCCAATACTGATCGATCCTACCTCTACGAGCACCATCCCCAATCCAAGACCGGGGCCGGGGCCATGAGTATGCGCTACGAGTGGACTCGACCGGGCATTGCTCCCACCATCACCCAAAGCCACTGGCAGGATCAGTCCTACGAAGCCCTGGGGTCGCGGCGCTGGTACGAGACCTTTTTAGACCATCAGCCCGTGCTGGGTTTGGTGCGCCACTTTCCGCCCCACGAGCAAGAACTTCTGGGCCGCGATGACATTCTCTCCATTTCAATGGTGCCCATTTTCATCGACCAAGATCTATGGGGCTACATCGGCGTTGATGCCTGCCGGGAGGAGTGGGAGTGGAGCACCAGCGATGAATCCATTTTGGTGACAGTGGCGGCTAGCCTGGGGGGGTTGCTGAAGCGGCAACAAACCGAGCAGGAAATGTACCATCAGGTCTACCACGATACCCTCACGGGCCTGCCCAACCGCACCTTCTTCAACCAGCACCTGCCCGCCGCCCTCGCCCAGGCCCGCCGCTATAACCAAATGCTGGCCGTGGTGTTTCTGGATTTGGATCGGTTCAAAACCATCAACGACACCCTCAGCCACGCCGTTGGGGATTTGCTGTTGCAGCAAGTCACCCAGCGCATCGCCAAAAGTCTGCGGGCCGGGGATATTGTCTCTCGCTGGGGCGGGGATGAATTCACCCTGATTTTGCCCAACATCACCAGCCCTGAAGACTGTGCTAAGCTGGCCCAGCGCATTGCCCAGCAACTCACAGAACCCTTCCTGATCAACGGCCACGAACTCTATGTCACCACCAGCATCGGCATTGCCCTCTATCCCCACGATGGCGACGAGATGAGCGTGCTGCTACAAAACGCCGACGCCGCCATGTATCGCGCCAAGGCGCAGGGGGCCGCAACACCTACCAGTTCTATACCCAGGCCCTCAGTGCCGAGGTCAGTCAGCGGCTCCAGTTGGAAAGCTACCTGCACCATGCCCTCGCCCGTCAGGAATTGCTGTTGTACTACCAGCCCCAGGTGGACTTGGCCACGGGCAACGTGGTGCAGATGGAAGCCCTGCTGCGGTGGCACCACCCCAATCTAGGCCTAGTCAGCCCGAGCACCTTCATCCCCCTGGCCGAGGAAACTGGGCTCATTATTTCCATTGGGGCGTGGGTGTTGCGCACCGCCTGCGCCCAGGCCGTCACCTGGCAACGCCAGACGGGATGCCCCATTCGCATCGCCGTCAACCTATCCGCTCGACAGCTCCAAGCATCCGGATTTGGTGGCCTCTGTCACGGCCATTTTGCAGGAAACCGGTCTAGCTGCCCAGGATCTCGAACTGGAAATTACCGAAACCGTAGCTATGACCGACGTGGAAACCTCCA
>JALQST010000420.1 GCA_023264315.1 Nodosilinea sp. BSH.14 | reverse complement strand
CGAAGGGTGAAAAGGCTTCGACAGGCTCAGCCTGAGCGGTATTGTATTCGCCAGCCTAGTCATACTGAGAATTGCTGTTTCGCGGTCTAGTTTTGCGGTCTAATAGTTGGATGTTGAATGGGCTTTGGTATGGCGGATTCTCTCCGGCGCGTGTGCATAATTCTGGGAACTCGGCCCGAGGCGATTAAGCTGGCCCCGGTGATTCGGGCCTTTCAGCAGGATGCCGAGTTTGAAACCCAGGTGGTGCTGACTGGGCAGCACCGGGAAATGGTGGATCAGGTGATGGCCCTGTTTGCCCTGCGGGCCGATGCCGACCTGGCGATCATGCAGCCGAAGCAAACGCTGACGGACATTACCTGCCGCAGCCTCCAGGGCTTAGAGGCCCATTTTCAAACCCTGAAACCCGACCTGGTGATGGTGCAAGGGGATACCACCACCGCCTTCGCCGCCGCCCTCGCCGCCTTTTACCAGCAGATTCCGGTGGGCCATGTGGAGGCCGGACTGCGCACCGACAACATCTATAGCCCCTACCCCGAAGAGGCCAACCGACGGCTGATTTCCCAACTCACGACCCTGCACTTTGCCCCCACCACTAAGGCGGTGGAACACCTAAAGGCGTCTAGCGTAGTCGGCGAAATCCATCCCACGGGCAACACCGTGATTGACGCCCTGCTGGCCGTTGCCGCCCAGAATCCCGAATGCCCCATCGACGGGCTGGACTGGGATCAGTACCGGGTGATTTTGGCCACCGTCCACCGTCGGGAAAACTGGGGGCAACCCCTGGGCGACATCGCCGCCGGATTTCTGGATATCCTAGAAGCCCAGCCCGACACGGCCCTGCTGCTACCTCTGCACCGCAACCCTTTAGTACGCGACCCCCTCACCGCCGCCCTGGGGGATCATCCCCGCGTGGTTCTAACCGAACCCCTGGACTACCGCGCCCTGGTGGGAGCCATGCAGCGCTGTCACCTGCTGCTGACGGATTCCGGTGGCCTGCAAGAGGAAGCCCCCGGCCTGGGCAAACCCGTCCTCGTCCTGCGCGACACCACGGAACGGCCCGAAGCGGTGGAAGCAGGCACCGCCCGCCTGATCGGCACCGCCCGGGAGGCCATCCGCGATCAGGCGCTGGAATTGTTGACAAACCCCGCCGCCTACGAGGCCATGGCCCAGGCCGTTAACCCCTTCGGCGATGGCCAAGCCTCCGAGCGCATTCTGGCGATTGTCAAAGCCTACTTCAACGGAGACCGAGGATAGAACCGTCTCAAGTTCTGTGGCTGGGGCGAGGGAATCTCGCCCCTATGGTGGATTTGGGGTGGATTTGGAGTGGGGCTAGGCGGCGATCAGCCCCCGGTGACGCAGCAGGGCTTGGGTGCTGGGTTCCCGCCCCCGGAAGGCTTTGAAGACTTCCATCGGGTGCCGACTGCCGCCCAGGGAGAGTACCGTATCCCGGAACCGATGGCCGGTGGCTTGGATAGCGGCTTCGTTGTCTAGCCCCGCTTCCTCGAAGGCGGCAAAGGCATCGGCGCTCAGCACCTCGGCCCAGAAGTAGCTGTAGTAGCCTGCGGCATAGCCCCCGGCAAAAATGTGGGTGAAGGCGCAGAGGAAACCGTCCTCGGGTAGGGGCTTCAGAATCGACGACTGGGCCGCAATGCGTTGATTCACATCAGCCACGGTTTCGCGGCTGTCGCCCGGTTGATAGCGGTGGTGCAGTTCAAGGTCCGTCCAGCCAAAGCGCACCTGGCGCAGGATGGCGCTGCCGGTCATAAACGTCCGCGCCGCGATGATTTTCTGGTACAGATCCTCCGGTAGGGGTGCCCCAGTGTCCACATGGCGGGCCAAGGTCAGCAGGGTATCGCGGTGGTAGCACCAGTTTTCCATAAACTGGCTGGGCAGTTCCACGGCATCCCATTCCACGTTTTTGATGCCCGCCGCCCCGGTGTAGTCCACCTGGGTGAGCATGTGGTGCAGGCCGTGGCCAAACTCGTGGAACAGGGTTTCCACGTCGCGGAAGGTCATCAGGCTGGGCTTGCCATCCACCGGGGGCGCTTGGTTGCACACCAGGTAGGCCACGGGCAGGCGCACCTGTCCGGCAATTTTGCCCCGGTTGATGCAGGTGTCCATCCAGGCCCCGCCGCGCTTTTCAGCGGGTCGGCTGTAGGGGTCGAGGTAGAAGTGGGCGATGGGGTCGCCGCCGCCATTGAGCACCTGGAAGTAGCGCACATCGGGGTGCCACACCGGGGCTTCGCCATCGGCGGGGGCAATGGTGATGTCAAAAATGCGATGGGCCAGGGCAAACAGGCCATCCAACACCTGGGGCAGGGGGAAGTAGGGCCGCAGTTCTTCGTCGTTGAGGCCGTACTGTTCTTCGCGGATGCGCTCGGCCCAGAAGGCGGTGTCCCAGTGGGTGAGGTCGTGGGCTTCGGCGACTCCTTTCT